>JABJAL010000091.1 GCA_018669005.1 Nitrospinaceae bacterium | reverse complement strand
GGCGGCGGGCAGATCATCCACAATCATTTCGACATGCGCGGAATGTTTGTTTTAGACGACAGGACCGTGACCAAGCTGACCAATAAAATCGAAGACAAACAGAGAAGCCGGAGGCGATACGGTCGGGGCTCTTCGTAGGAAAAACCTTTCTCCTAAGCATTTCAGCAACAATCAGCCGTAATCACTCAAAAATCAATAATTAAGAGTCCAGGGATGAACTGAGAGTTACTACGCATTTCCTGTAGGTGAAAAATTCCCTTTCCCGTTTAGATTGCGCCTCACCGGGACCGACCCGGCAGGGCCCACATGGGCGGGCTGACCCGGATCGAATACGACCCGGATGGGTCTTTCACACATTTCCGAAATAGGAGGCAACACGATGGACATCAATGAATATCGCAACAAGGGGCGCATGCGGATTGAGCTACCCTCGGGGCTAGCGGGAAATTTTCGCCTGCCGAGCATCATGGATCTAGCCGCTTATCCGCAACTGATGGGACATAACGGGAACGGTGGACCCCAGGAGGGCGGGGAGGTCCGTGATATGTATCACTGTATTCTCAGGCGTTGCTTTATTCCCGACGGGGGGACAATGACCGACAAGGAGCCGGGAAAATGCCTGCCCGGGGAACTGTCGATCCACGAGCTCGCGCCCGAGGATGCCGCAGCGATTATCGAGGCCGTCACCACGCAGGAAAACAAAGAGGGTTCACCTGGCGGGGAGGCCCGATTTCCGGCAGAGGCGGACTAGCCTCCTTGAGCGGATTCACTTGCAGGCGAAAACCTACGGCCTGCCGCCCCACCTCCTGGCGCGGTGCACAAAGGCCGAATTCCATTTCAACGAGGAAGTGTTGCACGCAGGCTTCGCACGGGAGCGCCGCGAACAAACGAGGAGCGGCATGTTGCACCGCAGCGGGCACGGACACCACCCTAACCGATTGAGGCGAAAATGAGCCACCGTTTCATGTACTCGAATCTAATTGACGAGAGCGCTGTAATTACTTCCCTGACGGCGGCGGTAGGCTTTGTGGGCGGCGCGGTGCCCCGCGTGGCGAACGGGCCGGGCACTGTTGTTTTCTCAGGAAGGTACACCGGGGACGACCCGGAGATTTACACCGTCGAGATAGATTTAGCTGGCGACGTGGGCACAGCGACTTTTAAGTGGAAAAAATCCACGAGCTCAGGCTGGGAGGCCTCGGGGTTAACCACGGCCCTCACCGATACAACTCTTGAAGCCGGGGTGAGTGTGCGTTTTTTGAATGGCTCAAGCTCGCCCGCATTCGTTATGGGCGACCGCTGGCAGGCGACGGCGACAAGGTTCCGCTCGCCAAAGCGAGTGATCGAACTGGACCCTGCAACGAAGTGGCGAGGAGGCGCACCAGCGGTGGACCCTGAATTTTTGATGTTCGATCTACTCACTGCCCAGGCCCCTGACGCCGTTGTCGTCCACGGCCATAATATTTCACCGGGCGCGACGATGAAGATTCAGGGCGGCGAGGTGTACGTGCCTATTGGTAATATCCCCGAGCTGATTGCCGCCGAGTTTGACGGGGTGGACTCCCATATCAGTGCAGCGGCGAATGCAGCCTATGACTCTATGTTCGCCGGTGGCGGAACGATAGCTGTGTGGGTCTACATTCGGAGTGATGGCGAGGGAAGCGAGGGCAAGGTAATTGCACTCGACAATTCAGCGAGCGGTGATGATACGTGGCTTTTGGATGTCAGGAGCGAGTCGGGAGGCTTCGTGAAGCTTTCCTTCCTTCATGACACGGACGCGGCTTTCGGCTTTTTCCAAGTCTCAACCACGAACGTCTCGATCAATGCCTGGCATCACCTCTTAATTACATACAATACAACCACGCCGACAACGAAGCCTCTGATCTATCTTGACGGCGTCGCGCAGGCGGTTACAATCGCTACCTCTCCGACCGGAACGCCCCTCACCGGGGTGGGCGAGATGCTCTACATAGGGACGGGCCGCGATCTGGCGCGGGATTTTGACGGCTATATCTCGGGCATCCGCCTCTACACGAGGGCCCTCACGGCCGCCGAGGCCGCCGCGCATTACGCGGGCACATATACCGATGAAACGAACCTTGTGGGTCACTGGCAGCTCAACGATGCCTCAGGAACAACTGCCACGGACTCATCGGGTACCGGGAATGACGGCACACTCAGCGGGAGCGCCGCTTGGACCTCGAACCTCATCGAAACGATCACCTGGGTAGCAGACACGATGCACAAATACCTCGCAACCTCGCCCAGGAGCTTTCGCTATTGGCGGATATTGATCGAGGGGGACTCAGGCAACTCGGATGGCTATCTTGAGATCGCCGAGGTGTTTTTGGGCGGGTATTTTGAGCCCGAATATAATTATGAGTTCGGGAACGTTCTCGGCGAGCAATCCTTCGAGGAGGCTCGCGAGACCGAAAGCAAAGCCGAAAAAACCGTGCTACTAAACAGGGGCCAGACGGCCGCTCTCCCCTACCGGCATATCAGCGCGGCACAAAAAAATTTATTCCTCGCCATGTACCGGACAGTAAAGGATACTGCGGCAGAGCGTAACAAACCTCTATTCACCCATCTCGATGTTAACGACAGCGAATCGCTCATATTCGCCGTAATCGGTGGGCCATTTTCTCCCAGCGAGGCTGGACCCGACGATTTTTCGTTTGAACTCGAATTGCGCGAACGCCTCGTTTAACCAGAAATTCTCTCGGCCAAGCGCACCAGCAGCTTTGAAAAAGATAGAAGCATTTACTTCAATTTTAAAATCGCAGAAGCCCTTTCCGAAGCGGTTGCAGTTTTCGTATTCGAAAATTTAAAACCATTACTTTGCGGGTCTGTATCTTTCGCACATTATGGTTTTGGGTGTACTCGAGGCTCATATCCAATCGCCTTGCGGCGATTTCTAGGCGAGATTATCCAAATACCAAGACATTGCATATTTGTATCCTTCACTTCTTAAACAGAATTCTTCCAGACCCCTCTAAAATATGCTTACAAACAAGACAAAAATCAAAATTACACCAGCCAAGTTTCTAAAAAATTACAACAAATCGACTTTTCCATGACAAGTTTGTGACAATTTGTATTCCTTGAATTGATAACTTCTCAATCGATGTACACATTCTATTTCCAGACCTCGCCAACAGGAACCTACTCATGCGATGTCTTTCATTTCCTCAAATGAATCAAGGTTATTGCGTAAAGAGTTATATTTTGCAGCTCTTCGATTCTTGAGCAAGGAAGTTTGGATATGGGAATAAAGCAGGGTTATCGCCAAACCTTTTTTTTTAGCAACACAATTACTTAAGTAGCACTTGAACCAGAGAGGCATAAAATTATCGACGAGGGCACCATGAATTCTTCACCAGAAAAACACAGCCGGACGAATACTTATATCATTCTGACAATCTCTCTTGTTCTTGGATATTTTTTCTTTAGAGATATTCCTTGGCAGGGCAGCAAGCAACTACATACCATCATGGATATCATTGCCACACTCCTGGCCTTGGCGGTGGGCGCTCTGGCGTTAATCCAGTTTTACTCCAAAAAGAACAATACCATCCTCTTCATTGGTGCAGCCTTCCTAGGCACAGCCTTTTGGGACGGTTACCACTCCATCGTAACTTCGTCGTTTTTTGACATCTATTTCCCATCGGCTCCTGCCTCACTAATCCCGTGGAGTTGGATAGCCTCACGCGTATTCTTGTCCATTTTTTTATATCTGAGCTATCTGGCGTGGAAAAGAGAAGGAAAACTTGGTGAGGTCGGCCAAATCAGTGAAAAAACAGTTTATCAGGCGGTTGCTGCGGCAACACTGGCCAGCTTTCTCTTTTTTGCTTTCACGCCCCTTCCTCAAGCTTACATCAGCGGCTTCTCTGTGTTTCGATACATTAACAGGCCAGTGGAATTCGTTCCCGCCCTTTTCTTCCTCTTAGCACTCATTGGATATCTCAAAAAAGGAACATGGCGGACGGATCATTTCGAACACTGGCTTGTCATGTCGATTATCGTTGGCCTCATTAGCCAGGTGATGTTCATGTCCACATCCAGGCAATTGTTCGATTTCCAGTTTGATGTGGCCCATCTTTTCAAAAAGGTAAGTTATCTATTCGTTCTCACCGGCCTCTTAATCAGCATGTATCATCTTTTCCAAAAGGCAGCAGAATCCACCCGAGAACTCGAATTCTCAGCAAGAGAATTGAGCGAGGCAAACAAGCGCCTCGAGGATCTGGCCATTGCCGGGGAAAACATATCCAGACATCTCGACCTCGACGATGTACTCCAAGCTATTGGTGAGGAGGCTCGCCGGATTTTCAACAATCAAAGACTATCGATCATCATGTATGAACCTGACCGGGACAACTGGCGATTCTTATACTCCGAGGGGCTTTCATCGTCCTACCGCGAGAATCTAATGCTACATTGGGAGCAGATGCCGGGGCGGGGATCGGCGCTGAATCGGCAAGCCGTGTTCATTGAAAACGTGCAGGCAGATTCAAGGGTTAAAGAGGTGTATGGGCTCATCGGAGAGGAAGGATACGCCTCGATTGCGCTTCTTCCTATCCGCGAGGCAGGGGAAACAATGGGCCTCCTATCGTTTTATTACGACACCAAGCAAAACTTCGATATTGACGATCAGGCTCTCGCTCGAACATTTTCCGAATACGCTGGCACTGCCCTGCGTAACGCCTTATCGCTCCACCGGGCACAGCGAGAGACACAAAGACTCCAAGTACTCGAAGCCCTGAACCGACAAATTACACAGTCACTTGACATGGATAAAGTCCTGGACAACATCGCCCGTTCGGCGGCAGAGCTCCTCGACGCAAGCTACAGCCGGATTCACCTCCTCAGTGAGGATGAAGCCTTGCTCAACATACGTGCCGGATTCGGCGATTTCGACACATCACCTCTAAACGAATCAAAGCCCACCGACTGGGGGCTCCGTGGAGTGGCCTTCCAAACCGGAGAACCACTCTTCATCCCTGATGTCAAAAAAGACGACCGGTGGATGGAAAAAAGGTGGGCCCAAGAGCAAGAGATCTTTGGATTCATTGCCGTTCCAATTTTCATCGAAAACAAGGTAATCGGGACAATTACCTTGATGGGCAAGGAGAACGCCCATATCACGAAAAAAGACATCCCTCTGATTGAGTCGCTCGCCAACCTCGGCGGAATTGCTATTCAGAACGCGCGGCTTTTCGAGGATTTGACTTCACACACAGAAAAACTAGCGCTCTCAGAGGCCCGCTTCCGATCAATAATCGATTCGGCGCAAGATGCCATCATCGCTATCGATGAGGAAGGGTTTATCACCCTTTTCAACGCTGGCGCAGAGAAGATGTTCAATTATTCACAAGAGGATATTTCCGGTAAAAAAGTGAACATGCTCATGCCCCCTCCTTATGACATCGAGCACGACACTCACATTAGAACCTACCTAGATACAGGATTTAAAAAAGCACTTGGGACCAATCGTACCCTCGACGCACGCCGCAAGAGCGGAGAAATTTTTCCGATTAAAATCTCTATCGGTGAAGTTTCTGTCGGCGACAGAAAACTTTTCACCGGTGTTATTAGAGACATTACCGAACGCCATGAAATCGACCGTATGAAAAACGAATTTATCTCGGTGGTATCGCATGAAATTCGCACCCCGCTGACCTCTCTCCGCGGCTCGTTAGGCCTCCTGAGCGGTGGTGTCGCCGGCGATTTGAACGAACAGGGAAAATCGCTCATGGATATCGCCGTCAACAACTCGGATCGCCTCATTCGACTCATCAACGACATTCTCGATCTGGAGAAAATCGAGTCGGGCAATATGGAACTCCAATTCTCGTCCCAAAAGCTAGAGAGTCTAATTACCTGTTCCATAGAGGAGATGGACGGCCTTGTCTCTAGCAGCGGGATTACAATTGAGACCGATATCGAGCCCTGCCAAGTGGATGCCGACAGCGATTCAATCATACAGGTGCTCACAAATCTCATCTCAAACGCGGTTAAATTTTCGGAATCGGGGAGCCGTGTTCTCATCAGTTCAAATTGCCTCATGGGTGAAGCCGAAATTCGTGTCGTAGACCAAGGCCGTGGCATTCCACCCGAGGCGCTTGATAGTATTTTTGACCGCTTTCGACAGGTAGATTCCTCCGATATAAGGGAAAAGGGTGGCACTGGCCTTGGCCTGGCCATTTGTAACGCCATTGTCCGGCAGCACGGGGGCCACATATGGGTGGAAAGCGAACTCGGAAGTGGCAGCACTTTTTCTTTTTCACTCCCCCAAACGAAACGGGAGCCAGCACCAGCGCCAGAACCCATACCCCAGCAAAAACCCACAAAAGCCACCGTTCTGCTCTGCGAGGACGACAGGGATTTTGTCAGACTCATAGAGTTACTTGTCGAAAGTGAGGGTTATGACTTCATCCCCACCTTCTCTGCAGAGGAAGCGTTGGCCTACCTTCAAGACCACAAAGTTGATGCGATGCTCCTGGACATCAACCTGCCGGGAATGAGTGGAATCGATTTACTCAATGAGGTTAAGAATTTTCCCGACGACATTCGCCCACCCGTTATTGTGATAAGTTTGGACGACCCACTGGATATAGCCGATCTTCCGGCTCCTTTCCTTATGGACTGGATCACCAAACCCCTCGACGAGGGACGCCTCCTGGCAAGACTGAAGGCTGCGCTCAAGGTTGGAAAGGTGGCGAATGTACTCGTGGTGGACGATGACCCCGATCTTCGCGCCATCGTCACACAACTGCTTGAGGAGAAAAATATTCGAGTGGAAACCGCCGAAAGCGGCATCGAGGCGGTCAAGCAATTCCACAATTTTTTGCCTGAACTCATCATCCTGGACATTATGATGCCCAGTGGAGATGGTTTTTACGTTATGGATTCACTACGGGGCGAATTGGAAAGAAGAAAAACGCCGATTATAGTGTACTCATCCAAGGAGCCCACGCCTGCTGAGAAAAAACGGTTATCCACCGAAACGACCGTATTCCTCACAAAATCAAAAACTTCACAAGACCTATTTACAGGCTGCGTGGTGGATTTACTCAATGGACTTCTCTAAAATTTAAATTTTAGTTAGATTTAGCTTGAATCCACATGCAGATCCGATCCAAGGGAAACTATTGCTCATGGCGAATGAAAAAATTTTGATGATTGACGATGAAGATGACATCCGGACGGTCGCACAGATGAGCCTACAAACTGTCGGCGGGTTTCAGGTTGTCTTGGCCGCCAACGGCGAGGAAGGGTTGGAAATATGTAAAAAAGAAAAACCCGACCTCATTTTACTCGATGTAATGATGCCAGGGCTCGACGGGCCTGGAACGCTGAAGCGGCTGAAGGAAAATCCCGAGTCTGCGCATATTCCTGTGGTGTTTTTAACCGCCAAGGCGCAGCAAATGGAGCTTAACGAACTAAAAACCATGGGAGCCGCCGGAGTACTTACCAAGCCCTTCGATCCAATGAAGCTTCCAGACCTGCTAAGGGAATACCTAACCTCCTGACACAGGATCCTTAAATAAAGAGAAGAGAAAATGGATTATCCAGACCCAAGCCTGCCCGAGTCCATGCGAGAGGCACTTACTGCTCTCAAGAAGGAATATTTATCCCGCTGGCCCGAAAAAAACGAGAGGCTTGAGACTCTGCTCGCGCAAATCACAGACCAACAGGGCTCCGGTGATGCCCTCAAGGATTTTCGCATGGAATTCCACAAACTCGCGGGCTCCGGAGGCTCCTACGGCATGCCCGAAATTACCGAGACCAGCCGCGAGGCAGAACTCTACGTCGTTTCGATTATCGAAGGGGACGGCGCGAATTTCCAGGAAGTCCACCAAAGAATCAAGAAATACTGCGGTCGCATCAACACCATTTTCACAGCCGCCATACAAGAAATCGACCAGGAGGAATAGGCCGCCGGTCCCATGCTGGACCGAACAGGAACCGGCGGCACACCTCATAAATTCCAATTTTTGCGTTTTCGCAGAATGAACACCCTCTCCATTCCCAAAATTTTTAGGACGGAATTTTCAGCATCGCCCTCGCTTCAGCTACGGTGGCTATCTCGCGGTTCAAATCCTTGGCGAGGCGCGCTACTCGGGCAACGTGCTCACCATTGTCGCCCAATTTCCCCGGTGCGAGATAGGGCTCATCCTCGGTGCCCACACGCACATGACCGCCATCCATGATGGCCATCGTGTGAAGATTTATAGCGTTGGGGTCAGTTACGCTCGTAATATAAGCCGACTCACCGATTAGGCTCTTCGTCCGGTTGAGAAACTCCTCCGGCGTTGCAGGCGACCAACACCCCCCGGGGCGTCCGAAAAAGATGGTCATCACAAACGGCGGCTCGACAAGGCCCTTTTCCGCCAAATCGCTGAGCAACCACATCTCGCCTAAACCGAACACCTCGAATTCGGGTTTCACACCATTGTCGTTGCACATGCGCATGAGATCTTCGAGTTCCTCACGCGGATGGAGCATCATCATGTCACGATTGAGAAAAACGAGACTATGGGCATTCAGAGCAACCGAAATCATCTCTGGCTTATTCTTGATTACCTCGACGCGCTGCTCGACCGACTGCGTAGAAATGCCGTACTGGAGCATCACATCGCAGCGATCCCGAATTGTTTTCGAGTGGGACTCCCAGGCCGCATAGTTCGTCGGGGGGGCATGAATATGGGCAACAGCCGCGCCAGCCTTTACGGCCTCTTCAACCGAATCCGCAAGGACCTTGGAATCGGAGAATCTTTGGGGAACATCTGGGTGCATCGAAGTGTCTGCCGCGCAATTCACAATAATAAGTTTATCCACAATTCCGCTCCTGTTAAAAAAAGATTCGCTTCAGCTATATTTCGGCTATAGGCACACCCTACGAGAAAAAACGTCCATTCCGCAACCACAAGCCCTTTAAATCATCTAAAGCACTGGACAAACTCCCCCGTCTACGTTGACCGAAGTTCCTGTAATATAAGAGGCGGCATCAGAGGCGAGAAAGCAGGCCAGATTTGCGTACTCTTGGGCATCTCCCATCCGACCCAAGGGAATTTTCTTACCCCGCTCCTTGAGATATTCATCGAAGGGCATATCGGGGTTCATCTTTTGATGCTGGTTTCGGGTCTGGTCGGTGATGATCTGACCTGTACAAAGAGCATTGACCAAGACATTGTGGGGCGCTCCCTCCCCGGCCAACACTTTCGTCAACGCCAGCCCGGCAGCACGAGTCACAACGGTTGGCGCCCGCTCAGCGGTGGGGGCCTTCCCCCCGATGGTGACGATATTGATAATCCGTCCCCAGCGACGCTCCTTCATCGGAGGCATCGCAAGGCGGCAAAATCGAATTGCGCCGAAAAGCTTCAAATCCAAATCAGCCTGCCACATTTCATCGGTGATATCATCGAACTTCATAGCACTAGAGGTGCCCGCGTTGTTCACTAAAATATCGACCTTGCCGAAATCCCGGCTCACAGCCGCAAAGGTTTCTTTAATCTGCCCAGCGTCACTCGCATCGCAGACATAGGCCGCCACCTTTCCTTTTGCGACTTTTTCGATTTCAGCCTTTGTCTCCTCAAGCATATCCGGTCGCCTCGCCGCGATGGCGACGTCAGCGCCCGACTCGGCAAACCTCAAAGCGAAGGCGCGGCCCATCCCTCGACTGCCACCGGTGATGAGAGCTGACCTTCCGTCCAATCGTATATCCATATTCTATCTCCTTAAAAAATAGCTGCGACAAATCCCAGGGCAAAAAAACACCCTGACACAAAAGATTATCTACATCTGTAAAAACCGAGACTTAAGATAGAATACCCGAGAGGCGAATATGCGTCATTCGTCAACGAGCCGCTCAGATAAGATGGAAGAGGAAAACATGGGACGGCTTCAACCGCTCACAACATCGCATCAGCAAGACAATGCAAGAGCGCCAAAATCTTGCACACAAAACCCGGCGAGGAGAGGTTATTTTTCGTCGGGAGTATACTTGTAGCCAAACCCGTATACGGTCTGAAAATATTTAGGGTCTGTCGAATCTATCTCAAGCTTTTTCCTAATTCTAAGAACAAAATTATCGATCGTCCGGGTGCTGACTTCCGCAGATTGCCCCCATATTTCCTCAATCAAAACTTCGCGACTTACCGCCTCCCCCGGACGGTGAACTAAAAATGAGAGGAGTTCAAATTCTTTTGGCGTAAATTCTACAGTCTCCCCGTCCCGGACAACTTCCCGTTTCAAGAAATGAATTATCACACCCCCGAAGCGGACACTCTCTCCAACACGGGCACGGCTATTTCGTCGGAGTATCGCCTTAACGCGTGCACTCAGTTCAAGAATGTTAAATGGTTTGGTGAGATAATCGTCCGCCCCCATATCCAGCCCGCGTACTTTGTCGATGTCCTCAGACAGCTCAGTCAACATCAAAATAAAAACATCGCTGTTATCTTCTCGGAGTTGCTGGCACACTTCGAGACCACTCGTTTCCGGCAACATGATGTCCAGTATCACGAGATCAGGATTTTCCGACTGGGCAAGTTCAAAACCCTTCTCACCGTCACCGGCCACCAGCACCGTATATCCCTCGGACTTGAGAGAGCGCTCCAAAAGAAATTGGATATCAAGATCATCGTCCACTATCAATATCTTCTGATTATCCACTTTCGAGCCTCAAGACAATCAATTCTAATATTTCTAAAGCCCAAAATAATTACCACCGGCCATGAGGGAACCAATCCCTCGAACAAGCATGCGGTGTAATTTAATATCATTCGCCCTATCCTAGCATTATATTAAGAATTTTTTCACTTATACAGGACATTTTCGCGCGAGAAGCTTCTCATACCAGGGTTGAATTCGGGAGATGATAAAAAGGGGAAATTAAAACCTGTTAAATTTAGTAGATAAGCTATGCGATCGAGTAAGGTCGTGGGCTCCATTCTTTTTGAAATTCAATGAATTTCTCGACAGGGAGAGGTTTGGAGAAAAAATAGCCCTGCACTTGATCACAGCCTATTGTCCTCATAAACTTCAGTTGCGCCTCTGACTCCACACCCTCTCCTATTACCTCGAAACCCATGCCTTTCGCCATTCCGGCGATGGCTGTGCATAGCGTCGCATCTTCAGGATTCGTGATGACATCACGCACAAATGCCCTATCAATTTTTAGAGATGCAAATGGAAATTTCTTAAGGTAGCTCAGGGAAGAATATCCTGTACCAAAGTCATCGAGCGCCAAAGTGGTACCCAATTCGGCAAGGGCCTCGAAAAGTTGAATCGTGTCTTCTCTATCGTCCATGAGCAGCCCTTCGGTGATTTCCAGTCCCAGGCAATTGGCTTGCAATCCGGTCTCATTTAGCACATCGGTCACCGTCACCAAAAACTGCTCACCCATAACCTGGCGAGATGAAACGTTAACCGCCACCCGAATTGACCTCGAACCATCAGTCCGCCAGGTCCTCGCATCACGGCAGGCGGTTCGCATAACCCATTCACCAATCGACACTATCAGCCCGGTCTCCTCGGCGATGGCAATAAAGCGATCGGGCGGGACAAAACCCAGTTCCGGTGAATTCCATCGTAACAAGGCCTCCGCGCCCACCAGATTGCCACTCTTCAAATCAACGATTGGTTGGTAGTGAATAGAAAATTCTTCCTGCTCCAGAGCTCGCCGCAGAAGCGATTCAATCTGCATCCGGTCAATTGCCGCCTGGTTCATGGCTGAGTCGAAGAAACGGTAGGTATTTCGCTCGCTATCCTTGGCCTGATAGAGCGCCGTATCAGCGTTCTGCATTAATATGTGAGGGTCGTCTCCATCTTTGGGATAAGTCGCCAAGCCGACACTCGCCGTGAGAAAAAATTCCTGTCCTTCCAAGACGAACGGCGAGGAATAAACTTCTAAAATCCTTCGGGCCACGGCCTCGACGTTTGATGGATCCTGCATATCGGGCAAAATAACGAGGAACTCATCACCCCCAAAACGCGCAACCACCTCACCGGACTCCTCGTCCTCTCTGTGCGCAAGCGTATCGCCTTTACGAATGCATGATTTAAGACGGCTCGCTGCCTCAATCAGCACAGTGTCTCCCGCCGCATGACCTAGCGTATCGTTGACATTTTTAAAGCGATCCAAATCGACGAACATGAGTACGACGTTTCGCTTATTTCGCTCGGCCAGGGCCAGCGATTTCGAGAGATACTCCAGCGCCATAGCACGGTTTGGCAATTCGGTCAGCACATCGAAATTCGCCTGACGCTTGAGTCGCTCCTCGGATTCGATACGCTCGGAAAGATCCTTATGGATACCCGCCACGGCAACGACATTTCCGGGAGCATCGTTCACGGGCGAAAGAGTAATGCTAACGGGTATCATGCTTCCGTCTTTTCGCATTCGATCCGTCTCATAAGATACCGCCTCACCGGTCGTCAAGACATCGTGAACGTGATTCAGGACGTCTTCCCTTCTCTCCGAGTGGGCAAGCATCAACACGCTCTGACCAAGCGCTTCGTCTTGTGTATAGCCATAAAGGGCCTCGGCAGCCGAATTCCAGAAAAGAATTTCACGGTCCTGGTTCGTAAAAATAATGCCGTCGGCAGCATCATTCACAACGCTTCGCAGGAACTCGCGGGTCAAGCTCTCCTCGCCCTGTATCCGTCCGTACCAGTGTCGCCCAACCATGACAAAGAGAAGAAACAACAGGCTACCCATGCCAATAGTCCACCTGGCACGAGCTTCAATCTTCTCCTGTTGTTCGAACAAGAAACTCGGCTCACTGAAAGCCTCTATATATATATTGGGTGCCTTATTTTTAATTGCGCCAATCTCCCAAACGGGAACCAATGTATTCAAAATGAGGGCGCCGGAAAGAACTGAAGTATCCATTTTTTCTGCAAGAGAAATTGACGGTGTTTTTATTTCAAATGAAACGGCACCAGCCTCCATATTTAGAAACATTCTCGGAGGCGAAACTATATTGAGATCCTCATCTATAGACGACCAAATCACTTTCCTCTTGGTACTCCAAACCCTGAAGGCAAGCACTTTCTCGATATCCAGCGACATCATGCTGAAATGAATCCGCTTAAAATATTTCTTCGCCTCCTGGGAATCGGGCTTTCCCAAAGTATCGGAAGAAAAATTCCTATGAATCATCAGATTGATATAATTGGCGACTTTGTTGGCTTCAAATTGCATTGCCTGATCGACTATGAACCTGGTTGTTAAGAAACTCGAAAGTAGCGTGAACGCGACTACACATGTCAGGCCGAGCAGCCAAACATAGAAATTTGCTTTAGTGACGCCAGAGCGCCTACCGATGGAAGAAATGGGATGATCTTTCATATCCATCATGGGGTGAGCGGTAAAACCCCAGTCAATCCTTTCATTTCGAGAATAACTTCATACTAAAAGGAAACATTCGAGTTAAATCTAAACAATTCAACATCATCCCGCAAGGATATCAAAAAAAATTAAACACAAAATTGATATAAGAATTAAGAAGAAAAGAGAAAGGATTATATTAAATTCAAAAGTAAAGCGGCGGTGCAGAAGACGAAAATACTTTAAATTACCGAGCCCACCAAAACGACCCGCCTCAATAGAGATTAGCCTTGCTCAAGGGTTGAGCGCCTACTCATCTCTTCATGAATCTGGATCATGGAGTATTCAATATTCACGACATCCACACTATTTCGGTGAAGCCTCCGCTTCCGGACCAGTTCAAGGAAATTTGCTTCCAACTCCTTGTCCGACAGATGAGAGAGACTTTGGGATGGCGAAAAACTCTTTGCATCGTTCAACATGCCAAATTCCTATTGTACTAATACATCTATCCGCTATTCGCAGATTCAGATGCACAAATTCAGCGAGGGCAATGCCGCATGTAGCGGCGAATCGCCAAATAAGTATCTTTTTTATATAGAGTTTCGGTTTTCTGAATCCTGAACACCCTATAGACTCGGTGCACAACTCACCAACTTAGAGGCAACACATCATAAACTTATGGGGCGTCAAAACCAGGAGATTGTCAATTTTTTTTATTAAAATCTCTCTTGCGCTAGATAATTCCAGGCCGCACAAAAGAGAATGATTTCCTCCTTTCTTTCGGTAGGCCAACCGTCAATCCCGCTCTGGAGGGAACTGACTTGTGCCTTTGCGCCCCCACCTCGCGACGGGTTTGCCTTTATCGTGAAAGGACCATTGAGTGGCCTTAATGGTCTCGAGATTCCCCCCAAGGAAACCTCATGCATATGATAATAATTTCCGCAGCCAATCATTATGTTATGAGTTTGTAAGGGGCCTGTAATATTTAAATTTACTCTCGAGAACTGTCCCATTTCGATACAATTATTTATGGGTCGTTGCCGGTGTTACAATTTCAATCATTTAGCCGAACCACATTTCAAATAATTGGCAAGGATTCGGATCATTGAATTCCAACGTTCTTCGGGTATAACTTTTCGGACACAAGGGTGAAGATTCATTTATGAGGGACTTATGAAAGTTGCCGTTACCGGAGCAAGTGGATTCTTAGGAAGCTTTGTAATGCGCGAGCTGGCAAGCCGCGAGCACACGGCGCTGGCATGGTCGCGCCGCTCAGAGCAAGGAGGCTTGCCCATCGATTTCACACAACGGGACATGCTTGTCGAGGCGATAGAAACCCAGCGTCCCGACGCTATTATCCACACTGCGGCTATTTCAGTGGTCGCCGAGTGCGACGAGGACCCGGCCCTGGCCCAAAAGGTAAATGTCTCGGCAGTGGGCGAGCTCGCCAGCCTGGCAGCGCATCACGGGATTCGTCTTGTACACATCTCCTCGAATCAAATTTTTGACGGCAGCCACGGCAAGTGGCTTGAGGAAGACGAAGCCCTGCCTTTGAATACCTATGGAAAATCAAAACTGCAGGGCGAGCAGGCTGTAGCCAAAGCCTATCCCGAGGCGGTCACCTTGCGACCTTGTCTGATTATTGGCATCCCCCCCAGCGGAAATTCCTCACCGACCTCAGGCATTCTTGAGGCCCTAGATAAAGGCAAGACATTAAAAATGTTCACGGATGAGACCCGGAGCCCCATTGCAGCCCCTGACATTGCGCATGCGGCAGTCGATTTGGCCGAGAAGAATGAAATAAGTGGAACACTTCACTGTGGTGGACCCGAGGACCTGACTCGATATGAGTTTGCGTTACGGATGGCAGAAGCGGCTGGACGCGACACAAATCTAATAGGCGCAGCGACGCGAGAGGAATTGGGTATGGCCGAAGGGAGACCGGCGGACTTGAGTCTCGACAGCTCTCGCTTGTCGAAGATCCTCGACTGGTCCCCACGCAGTCTGTCGGCGCCACTTCTGGGCACCCTGCTCGCCGACCAGGCCCTCTAGAGAATTAGATTGGAAGCACATAAAACGACAAAAGAAAAAACCCTTGATCTTTGGGCTTTTTCATGAAAATTGATAAGTGGAGCCGACGAGCGGACTCGAACCGCTGACCTACTGATTACGAATCAGTCGCTCTACCACCTGAGCTACGCCGGCACGGCCACCAGACCTGATATTCGGTCGATGGCGGAGCTATTGAACACAGGGGACAGGGCCCAGTCAAGCCGCTCCCTTTTAAAATCAGGCCTAGGGTTGACTTAATGGCCTGTGGCGGGTATTTCTCTTGCTGCTTTCTTGTGCCGCTAGCTCAGCTGGTAGAGCAACGGACTTTTAATCCGTAGGTCGCGGGTTCGAGCCCCGCGCGGCACACCATTTTACCCATTATACCGGCTGGTGGCCGGGTTAATCTCCCTAGATACTGAGGTACGGGAGAAAAATAAGCCCCCGTTTTCCCCTTCTCTTTAGCGGCGCTAGATGGTACATTAATAGACGCCCGCTTATTTAAATGAAAGTTTCGAAGGAGGAACCATGGCCAGAGGCGAGGAGTTAAGAGCCCGGCTTCAAATCCATGATTTGGGCACAGTAACGGCAACGGATGCAAAAAACCGCTTTGGCGATCTGCTGCATCGAGTGGTTTACGACCATGAGCCCGTTTTAGTTGAAAGAAACGGTCGCCCCATGGCTGTGTTGGTTGATATTGATCAGTATCTCGAATTGAAGCGTAAAGCCCGGGTCGAATCTAAAGAATCCCCGTTTTCTACTAATCCCTAGTCGAATAAGACTCTTTTCGGGCAGTGCATCTACCTCCAACCCCGTTGTTTTATTTATAGTTACGCATTGCATTTCCGCTGAAAATAATTATTCTTGACAAACCTTTTCTTTCCGACTATTTTGGCCAACATAGTTACACACACCTGAGGGGGAAAGGGAATCCGATGGCAAGAATCATAATTCAGGACTTATTGAAACAAAATTCCGTTCTCAGCGGCAAGGAAATGGATGAGGTCCAAGGCGGACATTGGGCCTCAAAGAGCCACCTGAAAGGTTATCGGTACCGCACTTTTTATGGCGACAAGAATCAAAAATTCCCGGTGTCAGAGTACCGAAAAAAAGACAACGAGGAATAACCCCTCCCCTCAAGATTCACGGAGTGGTGGTTGCCCCGAATAAAAAAATAAAAAAAGCCAGGGCTTTTGCCCTGGCTTTTTTTATGTCCAAAATTCGAATATCTTTACATGGCCCCGGAACTTGGCGGATCGGGCAATATATGAACGTTCACGCCGAGCCCCTGAGATTTTTCCTGCATGAATTCATCAAACAGCATTCTTTGGCATAGTTCCCGCGCAGGCCCATCGAGTTCAGCTTGCATCTTCTCGTAGAGTTTGGCGATGTAAAAATCGCCCCCCACTTCGATTGGCCCAATCAGACCGGACGCATCTTCATCGAACACTTTTGCATCGACCTCAAATGGCAGATCGTTGCGGTAGGCACGGCCCATATAGCCGCCGTTTTTCTCCACATCGGCCCGAATCGAATATTTTAAGGCCAGTTCCGTAAAATCGGCCTCTCCTTCCTGAAGTTGACTCACTATTTCACGTGCCGCCCCCTCGCTGTTGGTCACAATGAGGCCCAATTTCACGCACTGAAATTCGGTTATATTCTCGATAAACACCCTGCGAATAGCCTCATCGCTGGCCACCTGATTCAAAATCTCATCGAGAACGATATCTCCTTCCATTTTTCTTTCAAATTCACCGATACTGAGGCCGTTGTCGGCCAACCATTGATGCGTCTCCATGGCAGAATGAAGACCTTTTTTCCGCAGGAATTCATCAGAAACCAATTGCAGCGCTTCATCGGTCACCTCAATGCCCATCTCACGAGACGCCTCCTTGAGGAGTTGCTCGTGTATGGTGGACTCAAGAACGTTCTGATTCAGATCAGTTTTCAAGTGAAAAATAAGGTCATCCAAAAACACCGACTCAGAACCCACCGTGGCTACGCTAATTTTGCTATATTCCTCCATCCCCTGAATACCCCCCCCCGGCTCTGAAGTTAAAACCAATATTGGACTCTAATGGCCTAGGGAGCGCAGATACATAAAAAATGCGCTCTCCACATGTAGATTATTAGCTGTGATACTAACATCCCCGCTACCGGAGCCCAAGCGATACCTAGCTAAATAAGATAATTTATATACGAAATTAATTCACCGGCGCCGATTGCCGACAAAGGTAATAATACAAGCCCCGGCGGTCCATAAGTTCATGATAGCTGCCCTGCTCGACAATAACACCCTGATCTAGCACGACAATAAGATCCGAAAACTGTGCAGCGGCATAGCGGTGGGCGATGAAAATAAGGGTCCGGTCCTTAGCCATAGCCTCCATTCCACGATGAACCGCCCGCCCGGACTCGCTATCGAGGGCACTCATCGCCTCATCAAAAATAAGTACCCGCGGCCGGACGAAAAGGGCACGGGCAATGGCGATCAATTGCCGTTGGCCACCCGAGAGGGCGGCGCCCCACTCGCCGACATCGGTTTCATAGTCCGAGACAAGCTCTGAGATGAAATCATGGGCCGTGGCCAGGCGCGCGGCCTCAATAACCTCCTCAAGCGGCGCATGCGGGCGAGCGAGCGCGATATTCTCGCGAATCGTTCCGCTGAATAGGGTGTTCTCCTGCAACACCACGCCTATCTGGCTGCGCAGGGATTCCACCGAGACTGCCTCAATATCCTGTCCATCGAAAAGAACACGCCCCTCTTGCGGGCTATAGAATCTAAGCAACATATTCACCAAGGTGGTCTTGCCGCTACCACTTCGGCCCACAATGGCGATCTTTTGGCCCGGCTGAATGTCGAGGGAGACGTTTCGAAGTGCTGGCTCGCCAGGCGCGGCATAGGAGAAAGTCACATTCTCCATACGTATATGCCCCTTGATGGCGGGAAGGTACGGTTTTCGCCCCTCGGCGAGTTCCTCCTCGGGCGGCACGTTGTAAATATCCGAAATTCGCTGGGCCGATTCGAGCGACTCCTGGACCCGCTCCCACATCTCGACAAGCTTACGAATAGGCTCGTTGACGTTATTGGCCAAGATATAAAACGCCATTAGCGCACCGAGCGTCATATTCCCCTCGACTACTTGCAGCGACCCAAAATAAAGAAGGATAAGACCAGAGAAAGACTCCAGCAGCCGTGAGGCGCTCTCCACGGATATACCGGCCATTGAATTTTTGAATCGCACCTCAAGCACTCGCGCATAAAGTTTTTCCCACCTCGAACGATTGGCCCCCTCGGCGCCTGCGGCTTTAAGGGTACTCACCCCTCCGATGGATTCGACCAAAAACGAATCGCTTGCCGCATCGGCGGCAAACTGTCTCCGGTTCATGGACCGGAGAAGCGGAGAAAAACCCACCGACACGCCACCAAAAAGCGGAATGAACATAACGACGATGAGCGTCAATAGCGGGCTATAAAAAAACATCAAAGCCAGTGACAGAACCACCATTACGGCATCGATCAAGATCGAGAATGATCTTCTCTCCAGCATGTTCTTGAGATTTTCATTCTCCTCAAAGCGCACAAGAATATCCCCAAGCTTGCGGACGTTAAAAAATCGCATCGGGGCGCTTAGGATATGGCGGTAAAGCAGGCTAAGCGAAGTCTTTTCAAATCTGTTCGAAATCAGGGTCATCAAATATCCGCGAAACGAGGAGACAAAAACACCAAAGACGGTCAATCCCACCATCCCGGTGAACATCGTGCGGAGCAAGGAGACATCCCGGCCAGCGATGACCCTGTCAACGACGAGATGAACGAACAGCGGCAGCGCGAGCCCCAGAGCACCGATCAGGATGGATACCCCTAAAACTCCCGCCAATAGCGCCCTTTCCTGAAATAGGTAGCGTAAAAACCGCCTGAGAGAGCCCCGGGACTCCTCTACCCTGCTCAGATGCTCTGCCGGCTGAAGCGCCAGGGCAAATCCCGTCCAGCCCGCCTCGAACTCTTTCCGGCTCATCTCAATGAGACCGATACCAGGATCGGCGACAATGACCTCCGCCTCATCAGCCTCATAAAGAACGACATAGTGATTGCCCTCCCAGTGAATGATAGCGGGCCCCTCAAGGCGCATCATTTCCTCGTAGTCCGTGTTGAGGGCATTTGTCTTGAAGCCAAGGCTATCGCCCGCCGCAGCGACACTGAGGAGCGTTGCCCCCTGCTGGGAGATATTCGCCATATCGCGGAGGCGGGTAACACTGATTTTCTTTCCATAATAGCGGCAAATCATTGCCAGGCAGGCAGCGCCGCAATCCGATACGTCGAACTGCTCAAGCCATGGATAGCGCACACGCTTGAGGAATTTACCCAGAACCCTTGCAGGCATGCTCCGTCGGGCGGGGCAGAGCTCTGCCGTGCCAGCGCTTGAAGCTTGCACCTTTGAACTCTCGGGGCCCGGTGGCGGAGAAGTGCTCTTTTTTACATCCAAGGGAAGCGATTCGGGAAGCGAATCGAGATTATAAAGCGCGATGGTGTTCGATAGTTTTTTCTGCAAGGAGCTGGACTTGTGCACCAAATCTTCGAATTTCTCCTTGGAGAGTGACAGAACCTTCAGCGGCTCGCTCGCCCTGATGCTGGCCGCCCGGGGCCGTTTTGTCAGCAGAGCCAGCTCCCCGAAAAATTCTCCGGCGCGAATCGTGGTTAGTGAATTGCCGCCGCCCTCGCCTTCCTTGATAACGTCCACCTTACCTTCCAGGACAACATAAAACTTTTCAGGCTCATCGCCATGGCGAAAAACATACTCGCCCGCGTCAAAATACTCGGGCTCCATTTCGTCGATCCAAACTTTGGTTTCCTTGACGTTGAGGGAGGAGAGAATAGTGAACTGGCGCAGGAAATTGTGGAGCGATTCATGCTCAATATAGTTGTCCAGAAATTTTATCGCTTTAGGATCATTTTCAACTGCAGCGAGGAAATACTCTTTCGAAAGTTTCGCCAGCACGATATCCGTGGCAGCGCGAATCGTCGCCGAGCGCGGCTCCCCTTTGACCAGCGCCCGCTCGCCGAAAAAATCCCCTCGCGAGAGTGTGATAAGGGTCAACTCCCCGCCATCGGCCCCCACACCCAACACCCGCGCTCTGCCGTTGAAAATGACATAGAACGAATCACCCGGATCGCCTTCGCGGATTATCGTATCGCCCAGCCGGTAGCTGACAATCTCGAATTTCGATATGAGCCCGGACAAGATGCTCTCGTCCAGATATGAAAACAGAGGGGTTTTATCAAGAACCGCCCTGAGATCCTCGGCCTGCGTAGGCATGTATTATCACCCCTTAGCTGCGAATTAATCACGATACAAATCCCTTGGGCTAACTTAAATCCTCATAACGAATCCGGCCCAGGATTCACGACCCTGCAGGCAGCCGCTAAGTAAGTAGCAATGAATCAAAATTGAAAAGTTAGACTATGCAGATAATTATCATAGCTCCGGGGCGCGTTGTAAAATTCATTCGCCTCGAAAATTCCCATTTTAACTTTGATTTTTATTACATTTTCTCAATTTTCTACGCCCATTTTCCCCCTTTTAGCCATTAGGCTCCAAACACCACCATTCTTATGGTAAATTTTACACATATTTCTTAACTTTCTTTTAGATATCCTGGAGATCTGCAAATGAAAGGAATGCTCTTAAAAGAATTCGGACAGCCCCTCGTTCTCGAGGAAGTTCCCGATCCCAAACTTGGGCCCAGCGAAGTGCTCGTCGAATCGAAAGCCAACGGGCTTTGCGCGACAGACCTAAAAGTGGTCGAAGGCCTCATCAAGACCGCATCGACCCCCCTTATGCTCGGTCATGAAAACGCCGGTGTCGTCGTCGAGACGGGAACAGACGTGGATTCTGTCCAACCGGGCGACAAGGTGGTCGTCGTATCAAAGAAAACCTGCGGTCGATGCTCGATGTGCCGCAAAGGGCACGAGGAGATGTGCCTCAACTCACCGGGCAGGATGGGCATGGAGATGGACGGGGGCTTCGGCCAACTCGTCGCCGCCCCAGAGCGCAACCTTGTTAAAGTGGGACCGAATGTGCCGCTGAGCGGCGCCTCCCTCATTGGTGGCACACTCGCCTCACCGCTCCACTCGATACGCATGGCTCGTGTCGGACTCGGCGAGACAGCCGTGATATTCGGTCTCGGCGGCCTGGGCCTTCATGCCCTCCAGCTACTTTGCTATCTGGGTGCGAGAGTCATCGGCGTGGACGTTCAGCCCGAAAAACTTGAAAAAGCCAAGGAGTATGGCGCCAGCGCAACTATCAATGCAGCCGAGGTGGATCCGGTCAAAGCCGTGCTCGACATGACGGATGGCGTCGGTGCCGAGGTCGCCCTTGAAATCGTCGGCGGGGCGGCCGTTCCCCCGGTGCTCCAGCAATGTCTTGAGCTTCTCGCACCAGGGGGCCGCCTCGTTATCCTGGGCTACCATTTCGGGCAAACCTTCCCGATCGATCCAGCCTATCTCGTCTACAAGTGGGTCCAGATAATCGCCTCGCACAACCACACAGTGCAAGACGTGCGCGACGCCGCCAGCCTCGTTGAGAGCGGCAAGGTCAAACCCGTGATATCGGAGTTAGCTCCCATGACAGAGGCCAACGAGGCCATGGACCGCCTTCGCGCAGGTGATCCTGTCGGAAGAATTGTTCTGGAGTGGTAGGATTGGGGGAGAGCATCTAACAAAAGGCTATCGTCCCGCCTTGCGTCCAATGGCAGGAGGCCCGAAAGGTCCGACATGAGCCCTGATTCCTCATCCAGGCCGCAAAACAACCAAGACGCCGCAGAACCCAGCACTCAAGGAATTGCGTCATTTGATGAATCCCCGCACCTGCTGCTCCAGCAAATTATCGACGTGGGCACCCGCCTCGTGGGTGCAAGTTATGGCGCCCTGGGTGTGTTCAACACCGACGGCGATCAAATTATCCGTTTCCTGACATCGGGAATCGATGAAAAAATTCGCGAAGCCATTGGACCACCTCCAAGCGGCAAAGGCATCATCGGCCTTCTTGCCAGAGAATCCAGGCCTCTGCGGATTTCAGACCTCACGAGAAATCCTCTATCCACAGGCATCCCGCCCCATCACCCCACCATGACTTCCTTTCTCGGCGTTCCGCTCAAATCACAAGAAATCGTCTACGGAAACCTCTACTTCACCGACAAGATTGGCGAGGATTCGTTTACCCCCGAGGATGAGCGCATCGCAGAGAACTTTGCGGCCCTCGCCGTCGCCGCCATTGAACGTCGCACGGCCCTCGATCATTTGCACCAAGCCGAAAAGCTTGAGGCCCTGGGCCGCCTTTCGGCGGGAATCTCACACGACTTCAACAACGCCCTCGGAATCATCCACGGGGCTGCTGAACTTCTGGACAGGCAACTTGGAAAGGAAAACATTGACCCCGCCATTTCTGAATATTTGGACATCATCATGAAGTCCGCCATGGGCGCCGCCCAAACCGTCAAAAGGCTTCAGGATTTTGCCCGAAAGCGCGATGACCGACCGGCAAGTGTGGCCGACCTCAACGAGGCGATTCAGGCGGCGGCCGAGATGACCCGCCCCCGCTGGAAAAGCGAGGCCGAGGCCAGCGGCTTACAAATTGATTTGGCCATCAGGCCCGAGGCGAGGCATTCTCTTGTGAGTGGAGTTGAATCTGAGCTTCATGAAATTCTCATCAACCTCATCAACAACGCCCTAGATGCGATGCCAGGTGGTGGAAATATTGTCCTAAGCACCGAGGACACTAACGGCGGGCCACGCGTATCCATCAAGGACACCGGCACGGGCATGTCCCCAGAGACCAGTGCAAGAGCATTCGAGCCTTTTTTCTCCACCAAGGGCGAGCAGGGCACAGGCATGGGCCTGAGCATGGTGTTCGGCATCATCAAGCGCTACGGCGGAAGCATCGGCATTGAAAGCGAGGCGGGTGTCGGCACAGAAATCAGCTTTACGCTCCCACCCTCCAATATCGTTGACGAAAAAAGGACCGAAACGGCGATCCCCTCGGCTGGCCCGGCCAATATTCTCATCATAGAAGACGAGCCCGATATGGCACGGGTAATCAGCGATCTGCTTTCGGAGGAAGGCTACTCCCCGCATGTCATACACAACGGCCTGGAGGCCACCCAGGCATTCGAGGCAGGCAGGCACGACCTGGTGATTTCGGACCTCGCCATGCCCGGAATATCGGGGAGCGAGATCGCCCGGAGGATTAAGGAAATCTCCCCTTCCACGCCCGTCCTTCTTCTCACAGGCTGGCAAGCGGGAATGCCCCCCGAGGAGATGGTCCAGAGTGGCATCGACGGCATAATGGTCAAACCGGTCAGAAAAACGGAGTTGTTGACGCGGGTGGCCCAAGCACTCACCGCGCGGAAATAGCGCCCGCAGTTCTGGCCCAAGAGCGCGTTTTAAGATACGCTCGCCGCTATAGAGCAAAGGGGCCCGGCCCTGTCCCTCATACATCATACGCGCCCCAAGGCGCATCAAAGAGCAAGGAGTTTTATTCATGGGGTACCGAATCGAAACCGATACGATGGGCGAAATCGAAGTTCCCGACGATAAATACTATGGGGCGCAGACGGCCCGTTCCTTGATGAATTTTAAAATCGGCGGCGACCGCTTCCCGAGAGAAATGATCCGCGCCTTAGGGATACTCAAAAAAGCCGCTGCTCTCACGAACCACGAGCTCGGCACCCTTCCAGAGGAGAAGGCCAACCTCATTGATCGCGCCGCCGACGAGGTGATCGAAGGGAAACTCGACGATCATTTCCCTCTTGTCGTCTGGCAGACCGGCAGCGGCACCCAGACCAACATGAATTCGAACGAGGTCATTTCGAACCGCGCCATCGAAATGGCCGGGGGCACGATGGGATCGAAAGACCCGGTCCACCCGAATGACGATGTAAACAAGGCCCAGTCCTCGAACGACACGTTCCCGACGGCGATGCACATCGCTGCTGCCGAGCAAATCAACTCACGTCTCATTCCCGAAGTCGAGCGCCTCCAGAAAACGCTTCAGTCAAAAGCCGACGCCTTCGGCGACATCATCAAAATAGGGCGCACCCATCTCATGGATGCTGTTCCGCTCACGCTGGGCCAGGAATTCTCGGGCTACGCCAAGCAGCTTGAAAACGCCGTCTCGCGCATTCGCCTGACCCTCGACGGCATCTACGAACTGGCCCTGGGCGGCACCGCCGTGGGCACCGGCCTGAACACCCATCCCGACTTCGCCGACAAGGCGGCGGGGCACATCGCCCGGATCACAGGGCTTCCCTTCCGATCGGCCCCGAACAAATTCGAGGCTCTGGCCGCGCATGATGCCATCGTATTCGCCAGCGGCTCGCTCAAGACCCTGGCCGCCTCCTTGATGAAGATCGCCAACGATGTCCGCTGGCTCGCCTCGGGCCCCCGAAGCGGGATCGGCGAGATCCGCATCCCCGAGAATGAGCCCGGAAGTTCGATCATGCCCGGCAAAGTGAACCCCACTCAGTGCGAGGCGATGACAATGGTTTGCGCCCAGGTCATGGGCAACGATGTCGCCGTGAACGTCGGTGGGGCCTCGGGAAATTTTGAACTCAACGTCTTCAAGCCCGTGATGATTTTTAATCTCCTGAACTCCATCCGCCTGCTTGCAGATGCCTGCGCCTCGTTCGATGAGAACTGCGCCGTCGGCATCGAACCCAACAAATCGGTCATAGATGACTTCCTCAAACGCTCGCTTATGCTCGTGACGGCGCTCAATCCCATCATCGGCTATGACAATGCCGCCAAGGTGGCGAAAAAGGCTTTCGCCGAAGGTAGCACCTTGCGCGAGGCGGTCATCGCGCTTGACCTGATGAGCGGCGAGGAATTCGACAAAGCTGTGCGGCCGGAAGATATGACCGGCCCAAAAAGCTAGGCCCGCCCCAGATTTGGAATCAGAGCATTGGAGGAAACTCTTGTGAGAGTCTTACTTCTCCTCGCCCTCTTCGTGCTGCCTAACAGCGCCCTTGCCGAAGTCAAGGTGAGCGATATCGTTCGCCTTGAGGACGCAGTGCACATCTCCGTCACTTACCGCAATACCACCCTCAAAATCTTGGACGACATGGACGTCAAATGCGACCTGATAGGCGAAGGCGGCCAGAGGCTCGGTGTCGGAAAGGCGTTTATTCGGGGACCCGTCAAACCGGGCGGGATACGCCCGCTGACCGTCATCTCTCCAATAGAGGGTAATAAAGTCATAAAAGCCAAATGTCGGGCGATAGAGAAACGTATCACCTGGGTAATCTGGTCGTTTAAAATAGACCTCGACACTTACAAGACTCTCCAGGACCAATGGACTAAATTAAAAAAAGAATACAAAAGCCCGTATAAATGCGGGAAGGCGCTAGATGCGTTCTACGATAAAAAAATGCAGGAGATTAAACTTGAGGACCCGAAGGTAAAACGCAGGGGCAACGCCATCATCTACCACAAAAAAAGAAAGCGCATGTCATTTCACTATCAGTGCGCCCAATCCACGATGAATCTCGCACGACAAAAAAAATAACCCCAAAATTGGGGCCGCCACGAACTTAAAATACACCATGGTCCGCCAGGATATTGCTCCCGATTCCGGAAGCCTGTTGAGAGATCACCCTAAAAGTTCAGGGGCATTCCCTCCTCGGCGCAGGTGATGGAGTCTGGCTTTGCGCCCTTGAGCGGCACATTTAAAGTGGCCGAGCCGACAAAACCGGGGGCAATGCCGCCCGATAAATGGTTCGTGAAATAATGGACACCCTTTTGCTCGCGGCGCTGCGCATTCGGGGAGGCACATGTAATAACGACACTCGAAAAAGATGTGCTGGTGGTGTTCCGGTAGGTGAAACGCACCTTGGCGGATGCTTTACCCTTCGCCCTGATGTCTTCCACCTTAAGCTCAGCGCGCGCCGCCGGAGCGAGAAGAGCACCCATTAACAGCGCAGCCGCAACCGGCACAACCGCAAGGGCCACTGAGGCCATACGATTGTTCACCATATCCCCTCCTCGCGCTGCGGGCTCCCTACTTGTTTTCTTTAAGCAGTTTGCGCAGGACGTAGTGGAGAATTCCGCCGTTTTGGTAATAGAGCACCTCGTTCGGGGTGTCTATCCGGGAGACCGCAGTGAAAGTTATCGGCGCACCGCCACCATCGGGGGTCGCCGTGACCTGCACCTCTTTTGCCTCGCCGCCGTTGATGCCCTCGATGTCGAAGACTTCCTGGCCCGTGAGACCGAGGCTCTCGGCGCTCTCGCCGGGCTTGAACTGAAGCGGAATCACACCCATCCCGATGAGATTCGAGCGGTGGATTCGCTCAAAGCTCTCCGTGATCACAGCCTTGACGCCGAGGAGGTTCGAGCCCTTGGCCGCCCAATCGCGCGATGAGCCGGTACCGTACTCCTTGCCGCCCAGAACAACAGTGGACACACCTTCTTCTCGATATTTCTCAGCGGTGTCGAACATGGTCATCTGCTCGCCCGAGGGGAAATGGGTGGACCAGCCGCCCTCGGTGCCGGGGGCGACTTTGTTGCGAAGTCGAACGTTGGCGAAGGTGCCGCGCATCATGACCTCGTGGTTGCCCCGGCGCGAGCCAAAGCTGTTGAAGTCCTTGGTGAGCACGTCGTTCATCACCAGATAGCGCCCCGCCGGGCCGTCTTTGGGTATCGAGCCCGCCGGTGAGATGTGGTCGGTCGTCGTCGAGTCGCCCAGATTGGCGAGGCAGCGAGCGCCTTTAATATCGCCCACCGGTTCGGGCTCGACCTTCATGCCGTCGAAATAAGGTGGCTTCTGGACGTAGGTGGACATTTCCTCCCAGGTGTAGAGATCACCCTCGGGGGTCGGGACGCCCATCCACCGGAGGTCGCCCCGGAAAACGTCCGAGTAGGTTTTCTTGAACAGGTCGGCCTGGACGTTGTTCATCACAACTTCCTCAAGCTCGCTCTGGGTGGGCCAGATGTCCTTCAAATAAACATCATTGCCATCCTTGTCCTGGCCGAGCGATTCAGTGGCGATGTCCACGCCCATATGGCCAGCCAGCGCATAGGCAACAACCAGCGGGGGCGAGGCGAGGAAATTCATTCGCACCTCGGCGTGCACCCGGCCCTCGAAATTGCGGTTGCCCGAAAGGACCGAGCAGGCAACAAGGTTGCCCTCGGCGATGGCTTTAGACACCTCGGGGGGCAGCGGCCCTGAGTTGCCGATGCAGGTCGTGCAACCGTAGCCCACGGTGTTGAAGCCAAGCTGATCGAGATAGGTGTCGAGACCCGCTTTCTTGAGATACTCGGTCACGACCTTCGAGCCGGGCGCGAGGCTGGTCTTCACCCATGGCTTGGGCTTAAGGCCCCGCTCGGCTGCTTTTTTGGCGACAAGACCTGCGCCCAGCATAACCGAGGGATTCGAGGTGTTCGTGCAACTCGTGATAGAGGCGATGACAACCGCGCCGCTCTCAAGCTCGTAGCTTTTCGACCCGGTCTTCACCTTAACTGGAGCAGAAGCCACGGCTGTGCCGCCGCCCGATAGCTCGGTGAGCATCTTGTCGAGCTCGCTCCCGAAGGTTTTGCTCGCCTCGCTCAATAGAATCCTGTCCTGCGGTCGCTTGGGGCCAGAGATGCAGGGCTCGACCTCGCCCATGTCGAGCTCTATGGTATCGGTGTAGATTGCCTCAGGCGTGTTCTCGTCGTGGAACATCCCCTGCTCTTTGGCATAGGCCTCAACCAGCGCAATCTTCTCGGCCGGGCGGCCCGAGAGTTCAAGATATTTAATCGTCTCGGCATCAATCGGGAAAATGCCGCAGGTGGCGCCGTACTCGGGCGCCATGTTCGAGAGCGTGGCCCTATCGGCAAGCGGCAGACCCACCAGCCCCGGCCCGTAGAACTCGACGAATTTTCCGACAACGCCCTTTTGCCGAAGCATCTGGACAACGACGAGCACAAGGTCGGTCGCCGTGGCCCCTTCGGGAAGTTTCCCCGAGAGCTTAAAGCCAATGACATCCGGGATGAGCATCGAATACGACTGCCCCAGCATGGCGGCCTCGGCCTCGATGCCGCCAACGCCCCAGCCCAGAACACCCAGACCGTTGATCATCGTCGTGTGCGAATCGGTGCCCACCAGGGTGTCCGGGAAAGCTCTACGCACCCCGTTTTTTTCATCCTCGCCAACAACATGGGCCAGGAACTCCAAGTTCACCTGGTGGATGATTCCCGTCGAGGGCGGCACCACCCGGAAGTTGTCGAACGCCTGCTGCGCCCAGCGCAGGAACGAGTAGCGCTCGGTGTTGCGCTCGAATTCGAGATCGGCGTTTTGCTCAAGGGCCTCCTCGGTCCCGAAACTATCAATTTGAACCGAATGGTCGATGACGAGATCCACCGGCTGGAGCGGATTGATGAGCGCCGGGTCGCCACCCAGCTCTTTCATCGCATCGCGCATCACGGCGAGATCGACGACCGAGGGGACGCCCGTGAAGTCCTGCAAAAGAACGCGGCTTGGCATGAAGGCAATCTCGGCAATTGCGCCCCCTTTTGCGTCCCAGCCTGCCAGCGCCTCAATATCTTTGGCCTTGACGGACTCGCCATCCTCGTTGCGCAGGAGGTTTTCCAATAACACTTTTTGCGAATAGGGCAGGCGATCAATATCGCCTTTGTCTTTTAAGGCATCGAGCCGGTAAATCTCATAAGTCTGATCGCCGACCTTCATCTCGGCGCGGGCGTTAAAACTATTGCTCATGGTCGCTCTCCATCGTGATGCGCCTCGGAACCTCTCCTCCCCGCTCTCGGGTAGCGAGAAACCCGGCACAAGTATTTGATATCTATTACGTTAAATTTTTTTGAATACGGCAAGAAATCTCCGACCACCGGAGAATACCACAATCGGGGCCCCGTTTCGACGCCTGGCGGAAATCCGGCTACCGGACACAAGGCAAGAGGAGCATGAGTCCAATATAGGGTATTGCACGATAATCGCGCATAAAAAAACCGCCAGAGGCGGCGGGGCTTAGATAGGAGGGGAAGCTAGCAGCTGTGAGGAAAAAGGGGGCCGTGAGTATCTTGCTCCCTACGACGCCTCCATTTTCATGTCACTCTCATACATCCGGTAGCCATTCTTACCGGCGGCCTTGATCGCGTAAAGGGCAATGTCCGCCTTTCGGATCAGCATATCCATGTCATCTTCCTCAGGTGAGTAGATAGCGAATCCGCAACTGCCGCCGATATGCATTTCCTTTCCCTCGATCACGAACGTGCGGCACAAATCCTCGACCAGCCTCGCGGCAATTGTTTTTACGACGTCCACGCCCGATACATCCTGCAAGATGATCGAGAATTCATCGCCGCCAAGGCGCGCCACCGTATCCACATCCCGTCTGGCGGCGCTTAAAAGCGCCGAGACCTGCCTTAAAAGCTCATCGCCCGCAGGATGCCCATAGGTGTCATTCACCCCCTTGAAACCGTCAAGGTCGAGCATCAACAGCGCCATCTTCGTGCCTTGCCGTTTGGCCAGCGTCATGCCCGAGGCCAGATTTTCATGGAACCGGTTGCGATTCGCCAGCCCGGTGAGCGAGTCGGTCATGGCCAGATCCTTGATGGCTTCCTCGGCATTCACCCGATTCGTGATATCGCTGACAACACAGGTGTACATCCCCTCGCCGTCGATGTTCATCTCGCCTACCGCAAGCTCGGCGGGAAAAGTAGTGCCGTCCCGCCGCCGGGCAGTAAAAATACTCGAAGTGCCAACATGCTCATCAAGCGCCAGCGAGCCGATTCGCCCGTCCTCCTCCACAGCGGCGAGCAGAAGACTCACGTTCAAGCCCTTTAATTCATCGGAGTTGTATCCGAACATCATCTCCACTGCGGGATTCGCTGTGCTAATCTTGCCGCTCGAATCCACCGTCACAATACCCTCGGGAACGGCATCGACCACGGCGCGCACCCTGGCCTCGTTATTTTCCGCCCGCCGCTCGGCCTCGGCCCTTTTGATGGCGTTTTCCCGGAACACCTCGACGGAGCGGGCCATCCGCCCCATCTCGTTGTCCCTGTCCGCACCGCTGATCTCGACCTCGAGATTCCCTTCGGCAAGAGAGCTCATCACTTCCGTCAAGGCGCGAACAGGGCCAATGACCCTTCCATAAACGAGCCACAGGGAAGTCAAAATCAAAAACAGAATTAACCCCGCCGTTGAGTAAACGGAGATACGCCCCAACCGGGACATCAACGAGATCGCGTTAAGAAGGTTCTCGGAATTTTTCTCAATTTGAGCGGCAATCTCTCTGTCCAGCACCGCCATACCCCGCAGCGCCAGGCTGTCATCGACCTTGACCTTCCGGTCGATTTCGGCCGGCGAAAGACCCTCTTTTATCAGGCCAGTGGTCTCGTCCAGCGCCAACATATACAAATTCAGGGTGGCCAGGACATCCTCCAGCGCCAGCTGTTCGGTCTGATTCACGCCATGCGACTCGTATTTCGAAATTGTCTCCATAGCCATCCGAAGATTTTCGCTGATTTTTTTTTGTCTTGCCAAATCGTGACGGAGAACAAGGTTTTTGAAATTATGAATCAGCCCACCGTAGCCGAGTTGGGCGCGCAGCAGGGTGAGGGCCTGCGCCTTTCCGAATTCGGTTGTCCTGGCACTCGAATCGGAGGTACGCCCGAGACCCGTTCTCAACGAATTCAGCCCTCTTAAGGCGAGGGTGTCGTCGATCTTGACGGCGCGGTCGATCTCGCGGGGAGATTTTCCCTCCTCAACCAACCGCTCGGTGAGGATCAAGGCCTGAGTGTATTCATCCAGGGTTTTGGAAATGTCCTCGAGCGCAACCTTTTCGCCCTCGGTGGGGCCGAGGGCCCGGTATTGCCGAATGATGGAGGTAGCGCCGCCGAGGTGCTCATGCACCCTTTCCATGTATTGACTTTCCTGGCGCAGCACGAAATTTTTGAAATCATGGATCATCCCGCCATATCCGACGGCGGCTCTAAGCGCGCTGTCGAGCCGGGCTTTCTCGGAGCGCTCCAGCTGAAAGTCGTCCCATACCACCCCGACCCGCTCGATATTGAAATTGATGATGACGGCGGAGGTGAGCAAAATTCCGCCCGAGAGGCAAATGGCCAGGACAAAGAGCCATGCGATTGATTTGAGCTTGAGGTTTTTCACGAGACTCCCCAATTAAAAGCGCAGGCAACCATCAGTATTTCCAGTATATTAAAAGCAATTTCGATACCAGGACACGCAAATTCCACTCCGATGTGCGCCTGTCATTATAACCAATCGATAATATCGGATGTTAAATATTAAAAGGAAAGGAGGGAGCACCTATTTGGAGGGGAACTATCAAGAAGAATTTGTCTCATTGTGTTTCAAAAATGTCTCATTACCAACGAAAATCCCCAAATCGGGCCCCCGTTTCGACGCCGGCGAGGATACTCGAAAGTGAGGGGCTCATGATGAAATTTGGGCCAATGAGCGCGCGGGTGAACACCCACGGGAGCCGCCAAGATGAAGATGGATTTAACCTCTAACCCAGGCGCTGCGCTCCTTGCCGCTAAAGACATTCCCCTCTCGCTGAGAAAGCGATACCCACTGTCCCCAGGCTGGTATGGTGCGTGTCGGTGCCGCATAATTGCCCAAAAATTTATGAAAAATTTTCTTATTCAAATAATTTAGGAAGGAGAACTTCATGCCGGAGAAAAGACTTAAAGGGCAGCGCGCCATCATCACCGGGGCCTCGGCTGGGATCGGCGCCTCGATTGCCGAGCGCTACGCCGCCGAGGGCGCATCGATCTGGGCCGCAGGCGGGAGAGATGAAGAAGGCTTAAAGCGCGTGATAGAGGCCTGCCGCGCAGAGGGCGTCCAAGCCGATGGCAGCCCCTACGATCTTGCCGATGCCAGCTGCGCAAGCAACATCATTAGCGAGGGGGCCAAGTTCCTGGGCGGGCTCGATATCCTGGTCAACTGCGCTGGCGCCCGCGCCCCGGGCCCCTTCACCGATTTCGAGGACGATGACATTGTTCGCGTTTTTCATGTCAACGCGATTGCGGCCTTTATCGCCTCGCGCGATGCCGCCCGGATAATGGTGCCCCAGGGGAGCGGGCGAATCCTTAACATCGGCTCCATCTTCGGCGAGGTGGGCGTGAACGAAAACGCCCTTTACTGCGCCACCAAGGCAACGCTCCACAGCCTCACCCGCGCCCTGGCCGTCGAGCTGGGCCCCAAGGGGATTCGGGTGAATTGCCTTCTGCCCGGCACGACCATGAACGCGAGCTCTAGAATCAGATTCAAGGCCGAGCCCGAGTACGCCGCCACCCGCCTCCAGGGGATTCCCGCCCGGCGCTTCGCCGAGCCCGAGGAGATGGCCGCTGTATCCGCCTTCATGGTCTGCCCAGAAAACGATTTCATGAACGGGGCCTGCATCACGAGCGATGGGGGCACGACAATTATGCTGGCGGGCTCCCCGGCAACCCCGGCCTCCCCCGCTTCCCCGGCCTCGTAAGCCGGGGGTTTGCTGGCGGCTAGAAGCTGAATCTACGGGCATGCCTTAAAAGGGTATCGGTCAAGGTGCACCCAAAAAAACAAAAACCCCCGCGCCCAATCTCTTGAGCGCGGGGGGGAGGTGGCCGAATCTATTTTTTTCCCGACCAAATCCAAATCATGTTGGAGCGATTAATCCGGGTACCGACAGCCGGCGAGACTCTAAGAACCGGTCCGCCATATCCATTCATCATAGTACTAACAAATCCGTATTTGTGCCGCAGTAAATTCGAATATCCAGTATGATCATAGCCTGTGAATGCTGGCACGAGCGGGGTTTGGTTCGCTATAGCCGTGAGATAAACTTTACCCTCCTTATACATAGTCGTATTCGGCGCGCGGCTCTGTGTCCTTACATTACCCACCAAGGAGTCATTCGACATCGTTTGGTAATACTTCGGCCAACCATACACGGTCTTGCCTCCATAACTCCAGACAGCTCTCACGTTGGAGTAAACACCCATCCCTTTTAGTTTATTGTGGGCATCCATTATCTTCATACCGACGAGGTTCGGAACAGTCACTGTTTGCGGTGTGTAAATATGAAGAAGAATTCTTGTGCCCACGGCGGTAAGGAATTCCGCGGGCGGGGTCTGGTGTTTAATTTTGTTCCAAATTTTTCTATCTGTTGTAGGCCAAGTATAAACTTGTGGGTTCAGGCCCCTTTTTTTAGCTTCCGCTTTCCATGAGGCTATCACCCCGCCAGTGTCACTCCTATAACCGTCAACCGCAATAACGGGGGGCACTTTAGCACCTCTTTTGTATACCTTGAGCGCGACCACCCCTCCCGGCTTGGCTAATACGCCCGCAGCCGGATTCTGGCTGTCAACCTTGCCGTAGATGTCCGGTAGGTTAAGGACTAGCTGATCGGTGACGGAGGAGGTCAGACCTATCGCCGTGAGCGCGGCCTGGGCCTGGGTCTGCGTTTGTCCCACGACGTTGGGAACCTGTTTTCCAGCAACGCCCCGGTAGATGTTGCCACCACCCGAAGTGAGCCAGCCGATGCCCTGGGTGTCGACGGCGATATTTAACCCGGCGCCGTTCATGTAATCCCAGCCCGTTGAGCCGTTCCACTTGTAGACGCGTTTGCCGCCGGAGAGGTCGGCATCTCCCAAATACCAGACATGGCCATTCGCGCCAATGCCGATGTCGACAGCACCCGAGCCCGGCATTCTCGTCCAACCGCTGCCATTGTAGCGATAGATGTTGCCTGAACTCGTTACGACCCAGGCGTTGCCGTTGGGTTCGACGGCGATGCGAACACCGGCGCCGTTCATGTAATCCCAGCCCGTCGAGCCGTTCCATTTGTAGACGCGTCTGCCGCCATTGGTGTCGGCATTTCCCAGATACCAAACATGGCCGCCCGCGCCGATGCCGATATCGAGGGCTTTACTGGTGCCGCCCGCGCCCTGAACCCGAGTCCAACTGCTGCCGGTATAGCGATAGATGTTGCCGGATTTTGTTACGAGCCAGGCGTTGCCATTGGGTTCGACGGCGATGCGGACACCCTCGCCGCCCTTGTAGTCCCAGCCGGTTGAGCCGTTCCACTTGTAGACACGGCTGCCGCCTTGGCCCGTACCGTCTCCCAGATACCAGACATGGCCGCCCGCGCCGATGCCGATGTCGACGGCATTAGTGGCGCCAGGGACTTTCGACCAGCTAAAAGCCTCGCTGTAGGTGAGAGCCGAGGCAATTGGCGCGGCAGCCGAGACAAGAAAGAGGAATGCAAAAACAACTGCGGTGATCGTTGAGGTGATTCGTTTTGTGCTCAAGGTCTTGCTCCTTTCGAGAAAAATTTTAAAAATCCGCTTTCGTATGAATCGCTTTGTTTGTGCGCTCCTCCTTTTTGAAGAGTCTCTGTAGTCACTCCCCATATAGAGCAAGGACCGTGCCAAAATAAGAATATTCGGTCTAAAAATAGTATATGCCCATAAACAAAGGAGATCGAGGGATTTTTCAAAAAAGCCCGCCCGGTGGCATAGGCGAAATTCCGCCGATTTGGGGTTTTTCATAAGCGAAATTTCGCCGATGGCTGGGGTCTTAAATAGAGGGAAGGAGTTCTGGCAGGCGTCGGGGCTACGACTTTTGGGCAGGCACCTAAAATGTCGTTTCACGTTATACTGAATCCATCCAAGCAACTATATGGGAAATGTCGGTGATGAAGAATTTGTCGATGGAAAGAAAACGAGAAATAGGAAAGCGGCTTCAGAAAGTGAGGGAGTCTCTGGGGCTTAGCCAGGCGAAATTTGCTAACACGGCGGGTGTGTCAGCGGGAACCATTTCTCTATACGAGAAGGGGAGGACGGAGACCTCAGTCTCTTTTCTTGAGTACCTCAATAGGGAGCATGGTATTTCGAGCAATTGGGTGCTCTTTGGCACTGGCATGATGAAGATAGCCCGTAAGGAGAAAAAGGGGACAATGGATGGGCGTCCTCATCAATATCAAATCGAAGGGCCCGCCCCTTTTCCCCAAAGGGTGAAAGCCTTCGAGAAGTTCGTGATCGAAGAGGCTCTCATCGAACACAAGGGAAATGTTCAGGATACAATGAAGACCCTCGGCATCCCCCGCCGGACGCTCAACGATAAAATGGATAGGTACGGTATTGACCGCAAAGATATTTCCTGAGATCCGGGATTAAGAATATCTAGCTGAGAGGTTGTTTATAGCGAATTAGTAATTCGCCATAAACGGGGGTTTCCATAAGCGAAATTTCGCCGATGGGTTTCGTTATTATTCGGTGGGCGCTTGTTTGACGATCATGAAGGTGCCCGAGGCGAAGGCGACGTGGCGGCCCGAGTCGTGGTTGATGCGCACCTCCCAGACCGAGGTGCGGCGGCCAAGATGGAGGGGCTTGGCCTCGCTGAGGAGGTTGCCCTCCCTCAGCCCGGCAATGAAGTTTACTTTCAGCTCGACGGTGACGATGTCTGTACCGGGGGGATAGGAGACGTGGGCGGCGACACCGGCGGTGACATCGGCGAGGGTGGCGACGGCGCCGCCATGGACGACGCCAGTGGGCTGGAGGATTTCGTCCCTGATGGGCAGGCGCAGACGGGCAAAGCCGTGGCCTGCCTCGATGAGTTCAATGCCGACGTGGCCGTTAAAGAGCGTGCCAAGGCGGCGGGCGAACTGCTCCTTGATGAGCTCGGGGGTCCATTCTCCGGGCATCTGAATAATCTCCTGTTCCCAATTTCGCTAAGGGGCTAGCCGAATATCTGAATTGGAATTCGGCCCCACGCGGCGGGATTTTCGGTGATCATGTCCTCGCCCTGCTCTTCGTAGTTGAAGTAGAGGTTTTCGGTTTCGGTCTTAGCGCCTTTTTTCTCGACACGGCGGACGGTGATCGTGGGGACGTGGATGTTTTTCTCGAAATTTTTGGAGTGCGAGACGCTGACGCTAGCACTGCGGGTTGCGGCGCATTTTTCGAGCTGGGAACGGTTTGTCTTCACGCGGCCATCGGGCAGTATCTGGGCCCCGCAGTTTTCGGTTAATTCAACGAGAAAGCTGTTTTGATCAAGCATGTTCGAACTCCTGATGAATGTAGAAAAAAAAGAGAATATCTCGATCCTGCCACCGAACGCCGGGGCGGGAAGATGAGTCTCTAACGAGTTGAATCTTTAACTATCGATACCCCTAACCTAACCATTGGAACCCATAACCTGACTACTGAAACCCATAACTACTTGATTTCATTACCATAAATTGTTTTAAAAAGCGCTTGCCGCAAGCAGACTTCGTGTCAAACAGCAAATTCGTGCATCAAGCCAGGAGAGCGCCCTCGAAGGCTCGGCCTATGAGAGGGCTCTGTTGTCCGGGAATTCAGTGCCCCTGAGGCTCCCCCCCATGTCAAACAGCAAATTCGCGCACCTATGAGGTCTATGCGCGGCATGTGCGAACATGGTGCGACATGTGGCACTCAAACCAACCAGCCCCCCCCTACCACTCCCAGTAGAGGGTGTAGGTGCGCCCCGTAACCGGGCTCTCCTTTTCCCAGGCCATCACGACCTGGCTCTCGCCCGGTACCTTTTGCGGCACGATGCGCCTTTTGTCAAAGCTCTGCGAGGCTCCCGCAGAACTCTCACTCCGGGCACCCTGAATCATCCGATCCGAGGGGAGAATCAACTCAAGAACAAATCTCTCCGTCGGATACTCAACTACAATGCTCACCCACTCGTTGTGGGTGCAAAAAGAATCGATTAATTTCATTTTGTGGCGAAGCTCAAAGCGCTCCCCGCTCAAAATAGGCTGGGGCAAAGCAAGAATGGCCGAATAATCTGCCCCTGCCCCTTTATTAATTTCAAATTCGAGCGGTATCCAGGCTGACTCTACATCCTGGTCCTCTTGAAAAATGCGGTAAGAATATTCCACATTTCGGTCACCTGTTCCCGTATGGTAGCGAGTTCTGAGCCCAGGCATGTCGCGGAGCGCAAGACAACGGCGTGTGTTGGTCATCTCCGCTTTGCGGCCCTTGCTATCCCATATCGTATAACGCCGATAATGTTCAAGAATCCGGTAGTCGTAAGAAGCCCCTTCCGATGCCCCATCGGAAGCTTGCCCTTTTTCCTCAAATCTGGAGATTCGCTCCTCCAGATTCTCCATCCGCTCCCCAAGCGTTTTTTGCTCGCGCAGGAGTTCTCCCAGATTCGCGGAAATACCGCTGAGCATATCTTCAATATTTCCTGGCAACTCGGGCATTCACCTCTCCCGGAAAGCAGCTAACGTAATTTGACAACAACACTCAAATTCAATTTGGACCTACTTACAACACGGCTACAGGGGTTATTGCAACCGTCTCAGGTTAATAGAATTTTCAATGCCAAAAATCTCCTGCAAAATAGAGTATCCCAAAATTTCATCAGGGGTGGAATTACTGATAAATTATGTCTAACCTTAATGCCTGCAGTGAAAATGTTCACCATAGATTCTCCATAGCCTCCCACAAGGGGTAACTACATGCCAATAATTGAAACCGTAGAGGCTTTTCCTGTCTCCATACCGCTAAATCATCCATACAAGGACGCCAACAGAATAGAGACCCATTCACGCGATGTCGTGGTCAAGCTCACAGCTTCTGGTGGAGCCATCGGATGGGGGGCAGGTTCACCCCGCTCGTTTCCAACAGGAGAAACCCAGTCATCGGCATTCACCGTTTTAAAAGAATACCTCCTCCCCCTAATCAAGGGAAAAGATCCGTTTTATTTAGAAGCCATACACCGCGATATGGAATCCACTATCCCTTTTCACTATGCTCCAAAATCTGCGATTGATTGCGCCCTCCATGACCTTCAGGGCCGAATACTAGATCAACCCGTATACAACCTTCTAGGCGGGAAAATTCGGGACGAGATGCCCTCGTTCGACATACTTCCCCTGGAATCGCCCGAAAAAACGGCTGAAATCGCTGCCGCCGCAATGGCAGAGGGCACCCTAGCCTTCAAAGTAAAAATGAATCAGGACGTGAAAACCAGTGTCGCCCGTGTGCAGAAGGTTCGTGAGGCTACCGGGGACAAGGTCATGCTAGTGGTCGATGCCAATACCACCTGGACACCAAAATTAGCCGTTTCGGTCTGCGCCATGATCGAGGAATACAACGTCACGATGGTCGAGCAACCCGTGCCCGGACACGACATCGAGGGAATGGCGTTCATCACGAAAAATACGCGAGTGAGGATAGGCGCTGATGAATCTATGCGCCCTGACTATATGGCTGAACTCATGCGCCGCCGCGCAGCGGATGTCGTCAATATCAAGATAAATCGCGAAGGGGGGCTTCTTCCCTCGAAAAAAGCAGCCGCCCTGGCAGAGGCGAATGGCATCGAGGGGCTATGTGGAAGTGTCATTCAAGGAGCACTCATCGATGCCGCCGCCGCCCATCTTTTCGCGTCAACTCCGGCCATCGTATACAACGAGTCGGGAAAAGCCCCCGCTTGGCATGATCTCGATATCGTCACAGGCTTTAGAGTTGAAAAAGGCATGGTAAAAGTACCCGAGGGCCCTGGGCTTGGGGTCGAGGTGAACGAGAAAATACTTCGGAAATTCCTGGCCAAAGACTAACCCCACCCTAGCTCACAGGGTGTTTGCACCCGGCCCCTGGGGCCCCTAAATGCCAAATTAGCCCATGCGCTCAAGGGCACCTCACAAGCAACAATGCGTCAATTGAGAAAGCCCTGCGTCAGGGAGCCGGCGATCTTCTCCGCAACATGTCGCACATCCCCCCCCCTCGCAGAGGCAGCTGGTCCTACCTATATCCTCGACGCCCCCTCTCAGGGCCAAAACAAACCCATAAATTATTGATATGAATACGATTAATTAATTCCATTCAGACTGTGACCTCGCTCACACCCCAGCCCGGCCCATCTGCCCCCCAAGGTATGAATCTCGCAACATATACCGCACATGAAGGCGATTCTCCGGTTCTTGGGATTCACAAGGCAGCCACCCGCATCATGGGTTCCATAAAACTTTATTTTTTGGTACCAGGGACCGTTTTTTTAAGGGAGCAGACGAATGGAGGCTTTGGTTGGATATGTGGCGGCATCGCTCCTGCTCGATTTGAGCTGTCTGCTAGGCCGCATCGTTTAGAAAGACCACATCTTTTAAAGGTTGAAAATCGATGGAATTACTCACGACATATTTCGCGGCAATATTTTCTCTTTTCATAATTAGCCTGATCGGACGCATGAGCAACCAGGGCGCAAGAGAAATAAACGCGCCTATTTTTTTCCACGATGCTCGGCCATTTTAACGTCGTCGGCCAGTTGGCCACACGCCGCCCGAATATCAAGACCCTTGCTCTGGCGGACGGTGACAGTCAGCCCCCGGTCGGCAAGAGTCCGGCGAAACGTCTCGACCCTGGTCTCCGAGGGCCTCTCGAAGGGGGCCCCATCAAACGGATTCCAAGGCAGGAGGTTCACCTTGCAGCGGATTTCTCCAAGAAGGCCAGCCAGTTTCCTCGCATCCTCGGCCGAGTCGTTCACCCCGCTCAAAAGAACATACTCAAACGTAATTCGTTGCCTCACCGTAAGGGGGAGCGCCTTGCAGTCCTTAAGTATATCCATCAGCCCCCACTTGCGATTCACCGGCACGATCTTCGAGCGCGTATCCTCATCGGCAGCATGGAGGGATACCGCCACGCCAACGCCGGGCGCTTGTTTAACAAAATCCCCGAGCCTCGAGGAAATGCCCACCGTCGAAACGGTCAGCCGCCTGGGCGCCAGTCCGATTCCCCTTGGATGGGTCAACAGCCCCACCGCCGCCACCGTGGCGTCAAAATTATCCAGCGGCTCACCCATACCCATGAAAACGACGTTATGAAAGCGCTCGCCCTCGGGAAGCCGTCTTCGAGCGGCAAGAAACTGCTCGGCGATCTCAGCCGCCGAGAGCTGACGATGAAAGCCCATCTTTGCCGTCAGGCAAAAAGTGCAGCCCATGGCGCAACCTACTTGAGTCGATATACACAGAGACCAGCGCGTCCCTCCCTCCACGCGAGGCATCGGAATACGAACACTCTCTATTCGGCTCCCATCGCCGAGGCGCCAGAGAAACTTCTCCGTCCCGTCGTCTCCAGACAAAATATTTTCGGCCTCAAGCCAGCTAATCCGTGCCCGCTCCTCCAGTCTTTGGCGAAAGGCGGCCGGCAAATCACTCATCCGGGAGATTACGGTTTCTCCCTTTTCCCAGATCCAGGCGAAAACCTGGCGTCCCCTGTAATCGGGCTCGCCAGCCTCGGCGCAAAACGCCACCAATTCCTCCTCGGTCATCCCCTTAAGATCGATTTTCCCCGGAACCAGGGCGTCTTCCCCCGGATCAGGTGCATTTTGTTGAAGGGATACGGCCAATTCCATCCACTCCTCCCTAATGTTATGGTTCGCCCCATCCGCCTAACGACCAGAGCATATCACGCCACACCGGCCCGCAGTCTTGCCGCCGGGAAGGAGACGATGAAAATCCGCGCCATTTTATTCGACCATGACGGCACTCTTGTGGACAGCTACGAGGGCATCGCCCGCTGCATGCACCTCACCTGCCGGGACCTGGGAAAACCCGAATTAAACGACGCCGAGGTTCGCGCCTCAATTGGCCCCACTTTAGAGAATCGCTTCGCCGAACTATGGGGAAGCGAGATTTCCGAGCATGCCGCAAAAGTCTATCGCTCTCATTATGAAATCCATTTTATATCTGGAACCAAGCTTATAGAAGGCGTGAGGGAAACACTTGATGCCATCGCTGACATGGGATTTTTAATTGCCTGTGTCACCAACAAAACGCAAACCTACTGCGTCAGACAACTTGAGCACTTCGATCTGATGAAGCGGATGGAATGTGTTGTGGGCGCAAGGCAGGGATATGCGCCGAAACCCGACCCGGCCATGATTCTGGCCGTTCTTGAAAAACTTGACCTCACACCCGAGGAGGCGGTGATGGTTGGCGACACTCCAATTGACGTTGCCGCATCGCACGCAGCGGGAGTTCAAGCGTGGGCAGTGGGGGGAAATTACGCCTCAAAAGATGAATTAAATTTAGCAGAGCCCAATCATTTTTTCGAAGATATCACGAAAGTCATTGATTTTATTTCGAATAAGTCAAAAGATTAAAATGATGAAATACTTGCAATTTATCCAAATATTCTTCATCATTATTGTCATTAAAGGGGCCCTACATAGGGGGTGGGCCTTCTTCATGGGAGCAAGCCGGGTCTTAATTAGAAGCCTGAAAACTTCTTACTTACCGGTTGTCTTTCGTCCGCTTGAGCTTCCATTGTTTTGTGCCGGATATCTACCAACCATAGTAATTCGCCTGAAAACTACAGGGTAAACATTCATGTATACCACTATGCTTGCAGCTATAGCTTTATATGTCGTTTTGCTGGCGATTGAATTTGCGGCCCAGTATTTCGGCGCCACGAGGAGGCCCTGGAGTTTTCTTCGAGGCCTCTCTGGAACCGTGGGCGTGCTCGCCTTCACTTTCATGGTTTCCAGCTGGGTGGGCCTTAATCCCTCGAAATACTTTCCTCGATTAACAGGGAATGCTGTCGCCTCGATTCAGACCTCAAGCCTGGGGTTGGGTAAGATTGATTCCTCATTACCTGCCCCAAAGAGGAGAACTGGCCCAGACTACGGCTCTGATGATTTGTCGACCTCGAATACCAGTCAGCATCCGGACATATATCGATATATCCATTATTATTCAGCACTTTACCGGGTTGACCCACTTCTGGTTAAAGTGGTCATTCGGGTGGAAAGTGGCTTCGATCCCTATGCTGTTTCTGGCAAGGGGGCCATGGGGCTCATGCAAATCAACAAAATTACCCAAAAACATCTCGGAATCGAAAATCCCTTCGACGTTCGTCAAAATATCGAGGGCGGAACACGGTATTTAAAAAACCTTCTCAAGAAACACTATTGGGACATCGGTCTTGCCCTGGCCTCCTACAATGCGGGGCCCACCGCCGTGAGTCGCTACAAGGGCGTACCGCCATTTCAGGAAACCCGACGCTATATCTGGCGAGTTCTTAGCGAATACCGCAAGCTTAAGCGCCTCGCCAAGGTTTTCCGGGAGAGCGAGCCCCGCGCAAAGAGGTATCTATCTCCGCGCCAGCCCCAAGCATTCAAAACCAAGGCGAATTCGAGCCAAAACGCTGGTTAAGTTTCCTCCCGCCTAAATCCCTATTTTATTAACTGGGCCTGGGTGGATTTCCCACGCCTCTAAACCGTGCCGCCGCCTGTGCACCATACCTCTGACTTCATGGCATCGAGCAAGTAATGGTGAGATAGTCCGGTCTCCTAACAGGAGGCTCGTGAGAATGCCGAAAGAATCAATAAAACCCGCAAACCTCAAGCGAAAAATCATCCGGCTCGCGGACGGCTTGCGCGATCTTTTCGGAATGCCAAAGCGACCTCGGCGGGCGAACATCCTCGACGCCCTCGTGGAAACGCTCCTCTCCCAAGGAACTACCGACCATAACCGGGATATGGCCTTCGGCGAGCTCAAGCGACAATTCCCCGACTGGGAGGCCGCTGCGGGGGCCACCGAGCGCGCGCTTGCCCGCGCCGTAAAATCTGCTGGCTTAGGGAACCAGAAAGCCGCTCGGATTCACTCTTTCCTTCAATGGCTAAAGAGCGAGACCGGGGCGCTTTCGTTGGAATTTATGCACGAAACTACTGATGACGAGGCGGTGGCCCTTCTGACCAGGCACAAGGGCATCGGCGTGAAAACCGCCTACGTAACGCTGATGTGGGCCTCTAGCCGCGATCTTTTCGCAGTCGATGTTCATATTCACCGGATAGCGATACGGCTCGGCCTCATCGATGAGAAAACAGGGCCCGAAAAAGCACACGGGGAGCTTGGCCCCCATGTGCCCGAGGGAAGGGCCTTTGAGCTTCACATGAACATGCTCGCCTTTGGTCGAACGATCTGCACGGCGCGAAACCCCAAATGCACAGAGTGCGGGTTTCGGCGAATGTGTCCCTACTTCAAGTCCTTGAAAGATGGCGATGCGAAACCCGGCACAGCACGGGCCCCTGCCCGGGCCACCACCCGGAAGGCAGGTCGCCCCTCAAGTAATAAGCGCTCCACGGGCAAGAAACAGGGGACTAATTGAACCATATCATTTCGTCCGTCGGCCTCCCCGAGCTTTTGGCTATCGCCTCCTCCTTTACTTTCGCCATATCCCAGATACTCATTCGCCTGGGGATGCGAACCACCACACCGCTGGCGGCGGCGTTTATCATCAATGGCACCGTAAGCCTCACAGGCCTCATCACTTCCCTCATCAAGGGAACGCTCTTCACCTCAACGCTCACCCCCGTGCTCTGGTTCGCACTGGTTGGCCTGGTCGGCCCGGGGCTCGGCCGCGTCTGCTACCTCAACGGCATCACCCGAATGGGGCTGGGCCGCTCGGTCACCATCACCTCAAGCGCCCCCCTGTGGAGCACACTAATAGCCGTCATCATCCTCGGGGAGACGCCGAATAAGTGGGTCATCATCGGCACCATGGGAATCGTATGCGGGGTCTCGTTGCTGAGCATTCAAGAAAATGATTCGCGCTCGTTCAAGGATTGGTTGCAAGGGGCGCTCATCTTTCCGCTCGTCGCCTCGGTCGCCTATGCGCTCCCCCCTCTGTTTTCCAAATATGCCTACGCCTACCAGCAAACCCCGGAAGTGGGCATCGCCGTGGCCTTTTTTGCAGCCAACTTATTTCTCGTGACATTCAAACCCTTCTTGCCTGGAGACAGCGAGGCCTCTGTTAACCGCGCTGGATTTCTCTGGATAGTCACGGCAGGCCTTTTCAGTTCGGGAAGCTCGTTTTTTCTCTGGACCGCGATCATGCTCGGCGACGTATCGACAACGATGCCCCTAAGCCGCACCGCGCCCATTTATATCCTTATTCTCAGCTACTTTTTCTTGAAAAAAATGGAGTTCATCACAAGAAGAATGGTCATAGGAACACTTCTTGTCGTCATCGGCGGTGTATTGATTACGGCGCTTCGCTAAAAAAAAGAGGCACCCGAAGGCGCCCCCCAAAACCTTATAACTTATTGATATTTAGTCTTTATGGCCCACATATGGGCCAACTATTTCAATGTCTAAATTGTCCGGCCCCCGAACGTAGGCGATCATGCGGCCACCCATGCCGCCCGTGTAGGGCTCAATCGAGAACTCGGCGCCTCGTGCCTTGAGCCACTTGGCGGCCTCCTCGACATCCTCAACCCCGATGCCGAAATGATCGAGCCCCTGTACCCGCACGGGCGCAACAGCGTCGGGCTTTTCATCACTTTTTACCCCGCGAACAAAAATCCGCATCGAGCCCAGCAGCAACACCCCGCTGGGCGCACCCTTGAAATCCGGATTAAAAGATATGCGCTCGGCGCCAAAAACGCGTTCAAAAAACGAGAGCATCCCCTCGGCATCACCGCAAACCAGGTGAACATGATCAAACTTGAAATCCATGAGTTCCTCCTCCACCAGCAAAAAACTAAGGCGTGACCATTCGCCGGAGAATCACCCTCCGATCAGCTCTCGCCAAGTGTGTGTTCTTGGTTATTCGTGGTCATGCGCATGGTCATGGTCGTGCGCGTGATCATGGTCATGATCGTGGGCTTGCTGCCCCTGCGCCTGCCCTCCCTGCGCCTCTTGGCTCTGCCTGATCGCCCGATCAAGCATTGCCCCTATCGTGTAGCGAACCATCTCGGTGAAAAACTCTGGTCGCGGAGCACCCGCCGCGAGAAGGTCCGAGAGCGCCAGGCTCTCGCGCGCAAAATCTAGCTCTTTCCTCAAGTGCAAAAGATAGGCATTGTCCTCTAGCTGAGCGGCCAGGCGAGTGCGGAGCGCCTCGTTCTCATAAAGCTTGGCCGCCTCCTCTTCCATCGCCTTATCGAAAAGGGCTCGTCGCTGCTCATCATCCGCCGCCTCATCGCCCTGTAGCGCCTCAACGCATTTATTGAAATGGGGGGCCACCAGGGGCTCCTCAAGCACCCACGTCCAAAACGCCGCATTGGCAAGCATCGCTTTTTGCTCGATGCGCCCCTCATCGCCCGAGGCAGGCTCAAGCAATCCACGAATGAGATGCGCACCCGGAAACGGGAACGCCTCGGGCTCGGCCAAGGGGGCAAGCAGGAGTTTTGAGTGCGTAAAGCCCGAGGGCATTGGCGAGCCGCCCTCGCCCTCATTGGCAGCCTGCGCTCGCTGAAGGAGCCAGAAGGCATATCCAACAGGCACATCCACCGTGGGTAGGCGCTCATCCTGGGTAAGGCGGTCAAAGAAATCGCGAAGCTCTTTTGATGAGATGTCGGTCGAGACAAACTCCTCGATGCCCCGACCGTGCCGGATGCGGGCCTGAAAAAGCGAGCGCCCCCGAGGCTGGCGCGAACGGGCCACCCAGAGCATCAGGTTCCCCGCCCCATCGCATGTGCTCACAATCGCCCGCGTGTAATCGATGCCTGGCGCGGCGGTGGCGGCGCGGGCTTTTTTCGTCTCTGTCCCGGCGGGCGCAACACCCTTTCCCTTGAGGCGAAAGAGCGCCTTGCGAATACGTG
>JABJAL010000090.1 GCA_018669005.1 Nitrospinaceae bacterium | reverse complement strand
TCTCTTAGCTTGGATATGATTTGCTCGGGTGTATGGCGCTTCTTGCTCATCTAAATCCCCTCCCGGGTTGGGCGGTCTTACCAAAAGAGTATCGAATATCCTCTCTTTCAGCTTGGACCGGTTTGAAGGGGCAAGGTCACAGATATCTACAAGAGTCCCGACTCAAAGGCCGGGAAATAGTTCCAGCAAATCCCCTAGGCGATTATTCTACCGCATTTCTGTCGCAGTCGAGGAAAATCGGAAACCTTCAAGAACCTCCAAAAACCCTAAACCACTGAAAAATATGGTACCCGGAGCCGGATTCGAACCGGCACGGCCTTCCGGCCAACGGATTTTAAGTCCGTAGTGTCTACCATTCCACCACCCGGGCCCAGGCGGTAACTTACACCACCCGGCAAGGGGGCCGAAAGTGCCGTCCACGAGGCCCCACTTCTGCGGCGCAGACAATACTTGTCTGTACCTCCCGAAATCCGATTCAAGCCAGATGAGAGAATTATTCGGTGCTGAGCAATATCCCAGAAACAAATGGCGGTTTTGTGAGGAGCGGGATTTATTCCAAAAAACCCTCGATGACCCCTTCCGCCAGGACGATCAGATTCTCGGCCTGCGCCTGGGTGAGACCCTTGCCCGTCTGGGCTTCGGCCTTGTTGATGAAGGCCTCGATCTGATTGGCGGCCGAGGTGGTATTTCCGCGCTCCAGCGAGTCCGCTGCGGCCCCGATGCTCGCCAGAAGTGCCGACTCCAGCCCCGTGGTCAACCCCAAGGTTGCCAAAGCGGCCTGAAGGTCTTCGATCAAAACTTCAGTCCTCAAGCCAATGGCCACACTCATGGCTCTTGTTGCCAGCGGAATGATTCCGGCCACGCTGTTGGTTCTCGTGTCGATGACAGTCAAATTCTTGTTGTAAACACTTGTTACGTACACAAAATTTCCATCCGGGGTGGCCGCGATACCCCCGGGCCGGATGACGGAAAAATATCCGAGGCCTGGAGCCGGCACCTGGGTATTCGACGCCGTGTCTATCACCGTCATGCTATTGGTCATCAGATTCGACACGTAGACGCGGCTCCCGTCCGGGGTCACCGTGATGCCCCAGGGCGCACTCGCTTTCCGATCATGCACCGTGGCCACAACACTGTTGGTGGATGTATCAATTACGGACACGTTGTTGGAATTCTGGTTCGCCACATACACGCGACCGCCATCGGGGCTAACGGCCAGCGAATAGGGCCATATCCCCACGGTGACATTGGCCACCACACCGTTGGTGGACGTATCGAACACGGAAACAGATTCTGAAAATCGATTGGCAACATACAAACGGGTTCCATCCGGGCTTACCTCTATATCGTTGGGTGCATCTCCCGTCTGAAAAACATCCAGGGTATTAAAGGTGTTCGTATCAATCACGGTAATGATGTCCGCGGTGAGATCGGCTACGTAGATGCGTCCGCCATCGGGGCTGACAGCGATCGGACCCGGATTTACATAGTTGGACTGGCCTAACGTCACGGTAGCTATAACGCTATGGCTGGCCGTATTGATCACCGTAACAGTGCCTGAGGCACTTGCCACATAGACGCGTTTTCCATCCCGGCTAATTACGACCTCAAAAGCATAAAGGCCAACTGGCACCGTGGTGATAACTTGACTTGTTTCTACGTCGATCACCGAAACGTGTGTTGCATAAATATGGGTCACATAGGCAAAACTCGTGTCTGCCAGGGCTGGAAACGGTCGCAAGAAAGACAGGACAAGGAGAAGAACCAACCCCAAAAACCGTGAGCGCGCTTGAATCAAGTTCCATTTCATCTCGAGATCTCCTGAAACACCATTCCCCATTTAATATTTCAATAAGGACAAAATAGCGCACGACAGACATTACAGCTACCAGTATCAGATTTTTAGGTCCCATTATTTCCTGTTTATACCAAGACTTCATCTATATGATTCTAAATTCGTTCGAGCCCAACGTGGGTCCCTCCTCCCCAAATACCGCGTCAGATTTATGCCCCTTTGCCAGAAAACCAGCATGAGAGGGGGCCAAAATCCACTGAGAATTCAAATTTTTCGCGATTTTTGCTCAACCACCCGAAAAAGAAAATTCCAAAAATCCCCTTATTTTTCGCGCCTCTTGGGCGTCAGCAAATAAATACCTAAAAATATATTCCCTTGACCAATAATTGGCACGATTCTGGCTTTATATCCTCAGTAGTTGGGATAAGTGACATTTAAAGCGGTTTTCTTAGAAGGGGTTACGCCAATGAATTTACACAATGAAGAATCTGCCTATCATCCGGACGGCGGGAGAAAGCTTCACGTCCTCGACTCTGAGGAATACCTGGAAGCCTATCAAATCGAGTGCGAAAATTTCCAGGTTATTTCGGCAACGGATTTTGGGCCGTCAGAGAAACAGGCCATCCTTGCCCAGAAAGAAGAGGCTTTCCCCATTCCTGAAATTCTGTAGGGCGAAGCCAAACGCGGGTAGCTTAATTTAGAGGCTCAAAACTATTGACTCTCTTCCCAGAGAGCATCTGCATCTGTTAGTACCTCCCCCGGACTTCCCAAAGAGAATCGCCCCGGCCTTGTAAAAGACCGGGGCGATTCTCTTTAAATTAACTATCCGTGTGCCTTACCCCGCCTACCCCGTGTACTCAAGGATGTGGAGACCAAGGCCCCAACGGTCGGCAACATAAATCAGGCCGGTTTCTTTATCGACCTGCACGTCATTGCTCTGCGGGCAGAAACGCTCTTTATTGCCCGCCGGGATGTAGTAGCCCACTTCCTTGGGGCTAAAGGGATTCGACCAGTCGACGATCCGAAGACCCGCGTTGAACCAGCTGATGTACATCAGATCGTCTTTCGTCATGTCGAGCCAGACGTTGTGCGCGCCGTGGCGCGATCCGGTCTGCGACCATTTTTTGTCCACCGGACGCATTTCATACGGATCCGTCTCATACGGCATGAAAGTACTCACCGGAATCGGGTTGTCGATGTTTCTCATGTCGTAGAAGGTGACGAACGCAGGCGGATGGTCACAGTTCACCGTTGTCGTCTCGTGGGTGACGATGGCGAACTCTGAGCCGTCTGGTACTAAGAAGCTGTGATAGCAACCCGGCCAGCCGTGGGTCTCGTGCGGGTTCTGGCGCCACATAAACTTAGGATCGGAAGGATCGGTCATGTCGAACATGACAATGCCAGCGTCCCAATAGCCGCAAGTGACGTAGTTACCGAAGGGATTTCCCTCGTGAACCCAGGCGCCATTGCCGACAATTTCGGGGTCCCAGCTGGGCGACTCGCCCTCTTTTTGACCCTCGATATGGCCAAGGCCGACAAACTCAGGCGACCAGGGGTCCTCCATGTCGTGGACCAAGAGGACCTTGCCCTCGTAGCCATCACGGAAACCCGAGCTGTACATCAACTTGCGCTTCCTGTCGTAGATGGGCCGATGGATGCCGAATCCGTCAACCTCGATATAGTTAATGAATTTGGGGTGGACGGGATCGGTGTTATCAAAAACACGCAGGCCGCCTACGACCTCGGGATCGTCCTTGAAGTCGGGCCTGATCTCGGAGTTCGTGATAAGCACTTCATCGTTGATTCGAAGAACTTTGTGGGTTCGTGCGGCAGGGCTGTCCGTGAGCTGATTGACTATCTTCGGCTTCGACGGATCCTTCACATCGAGGATCGTCATGCCGTCGTGGCCGTTCACGCCGGAGGCCGCTACATAACAAAACCCCCCACCTACCTGAATTTGGAAAGCATCGCCCCAACCATTTAAGTCAGAATGAGCAACGAGGCGCACATTGCGGCTCTCCTCGGGCCATGGCTCGGTGAGCTGGTGGTCAACGCCGATATAGGCGTCGCCGCCGCCGCCTCTGATTGGATCTGGTTTGTAATAAGGTCTCGACATGGCTCTCCCTTTCTATTAGTTCAAAAAATAAATGGATACTTTCAATGCCTCGCGTTAATACGACATCACACCTAGCGAGGCAAGAAAATCCACTAACCGGCACATCGCCAGCACCACAAATCCGTACTAAAGACCTTCATGTAGGCTTGCAACATGATTGTTTTGACCCATTTATAATACACATTATCCAGCCTCAATGCGAGGCGACAAAGCTCAAAAAGATTTCTGCATAAAATGATGCGGCCCGCTAAACATTCCGCCATTTCTCAAGATAATTAAATCGATTCGCCTATTTTGCCATCAACTTGTTCTTGACACCCCCCGCCTTGTCTTTCCATACTCATGAACCGGCTACAACCAAATCGCCCGAGCGGGGAATCTTTCCCGTCCGGCATAGGCATTAACTATTCCGGGAGCAAGGGAACATGGATATCTCACTCAGCATCAACGGCGAGGTCCACTCCTTCGACGTCGAGCCCCGCACCCTGTTGGTCCACCTGCTTCGCGACCATGCGGGGTTGACCGGAACGCACATCGCGTGCGAGACCTCCGTCTGCGGCGCGTGCACCATTCTGCTCGATGGTGAGGCGGTAAAAAGCTGCACCATCCTTGCCGTACAGGCAGACGGGGCAGAAATTACGACCATCGAAGGGCTCGCCTATGAGGGAAAACTCCATCCCATCCAGGAGCAGTTCTGGGATAAACACGGACTTCAATGCGGATTCTGCACCCCGGGAATGATCCTCACCGCCTATCAAATATTGGAGCGCAACCCCAAAGCAACAGAGGCCGAGATTCGCCGCGGCATCGAGGGAAACATATGCCGCTGCACGGGGTACCAAAATATCGTTGATGCGATAGCTGCCGCTGGGGCAGCCGCCGGGGCGCAAAAATAATAACGAGACAAGCAACAAAATAGCTGAGGGGCAACTCCCCCCCCCGGCAAAACTGAGGCAGCGAACATGGCAATAGCGCCAGAGGCGCCAAAATTTATCGGCTCTCCCATTAAAAGGCGGGAGGACCCGAAACTCATCCAGGGGCTCGCCCACTACGTGGACGACATCAAGCTTCCGGATATGCTCCACATGTCGGTCGTGCGAAGCCCGTATGGGCGCGCCACCATCAATGGCATCGACTACTCAGCCCTTATCGACATGCCGGACGTCGTGGCCGTCTACACCGCCGGTGAGCTTGCGGGCAAAGTCGGCCCCGTTCCTGTGGCGGGCCTGGTGCCGGACGCCAAGGTGCCCGCCCAGCCGGTTCTGGCCGAGAAACAGGTGAAATTCGCGGGCGAGCCCGTGGCGGTCGTTATCGCCAAATCGAGCTACGCCGCAAGCGACGCGGCGGCTCTCGTCGACATCGATTACAGTCCCGAATATGCCGTGGTGGACCTTGAAAAAGCGATCGAGCCCGGCTCTCCCAAAGTGCACGAAGAATACGACGACAACATTGCCTTCAACTGGGAACTTGCTGGTGGAGACGTCGAGCAAGGCCTCGCCGAGGCCGACGTCATCATAAATCAAAAGATTGTGAACGGCCGGGTGGCACCTCTGGCCCTTGAGACAAGAGGCGTTGTTGCCAGCTACGACGTGGGCGAGGACAAGCTCACGCTGTGGTCCTCAACCCAGGTGCCCCACAAGCTTCGAACACATATCTCCGAGCAAATCGGCTTGAGCGAGAACCGGATGCGGGTGATTACCCCCGAGGTCGGCGGCGGCTTCGGCAGCAAGCTCAACGTTTACCGTGAGGAGGCACTGGCCTCTCACATTGCTCGCGACCTGGGCCAGCCCATCAAATGGATCGAGTCGCGCTCAGAGAATTTCCTCGCCACCATCCACGGGCGTGGCCAACAAGGAGAGGTCGAGTTAGGCCTCAAAAAAGACGGCCGCCTCACCGCCCTGCGCTACACCGTCTTGGCCGATTGCGGCGCCTACTATCAATACCTGACGGTAGCGATCTTCACCTTAACCGGCCTGATGATTCCGGGTCCCTACAAGTTGCCCAATGTCGAGATGAAGGTGACCGGCGTCTTCACAAACAAAATTGCCACCGATGCCTACCGCGGCGCCGGGCGGCCCGAGGCCACCTATATCCTAGAGCGCATTATCGACATGGCAGCTGCCGAGTTGGGGATGGACCCGGTCGAAATCCGGCGAAAGAATTTTCCGGATAAATCCGAGTTTCCCTTCTCGACGGCCTCCGGACTCTCTTATGACAGCGGCGACTACGCCGGCGCGCTCAACAAGGCACTTAAAAATGCAGACTACGAGGACATGCGACGCCAGCAAGAAGCAGCCCGCAAGGAAGGGCGCTACCTGGGCATCGGCCTGTCCACCTATGTCGAGGTCTGCGGCATGGGCCCCTCTGCGGCCCTTGGCGGCCAGGGCTGGGAGAGCGCGCGGGTTCGCGTCGAGCCGGGCGGTAAGGTCACGGTATTCTCCGGCGCCTCGCCCCACGGGCAGGGTCAGAAAACCTCCTTCGCCCAGATTGTGGCCGACGGACTGGGCATCGATGTGGACAACATCGAAGTAATCCACGGAGATACCGACGTCGTTCCCTTCGGCGTGGGCACCTTCGGCAGCCGGGGCACAGTGGTCGGCGGCTCGGCGGTCTCCATTGCAAGCGACAAGGTACGCGAGAAAATGGCTCGCTATGCGGCAATGAAACTCGAGGCTGATGCGGGCGACATCGAATTTGGTGGCGGTAAAATTTTCGTTCGTGGCACGCCCGAGAAATCCGCCGATTTTGGCGATATCGCAGGCATGGCCTACTCCGCGATCGAATTGCCTCCGGGCACCGAACCGGGCCTTGAGGAAACACATTTTTTCGAGCCCCCGAATTTTACTTTCCCCTTCGGTGCCCATGTGGTGCTCGTCGAGGTAGACCCCGAAACCGGGAGCACGAAAATTCTTCGCTATGTCGCCGTGGACGATGTGGGCAACCAGATCAACCCGCTGCTGGTCGCTGGCCAGGTGCATGGCGGCATCGCCCAGGGCGTGGGACAGGCGCTTGAAGAAGAAATCCTCTACGACACAGGTGGCCAGACCATCAACGGCTCGCTCATGCACTACGCCCTGCCCAAGGCCGTTTTATTTCCGAGGTTCGAACTCGATCACACCACTACCCCGACCGACGTGAACCCCCTCGGGGCCAAGGGCGTCGGAGAGGCGGGGACGATCGGCTCTACCCCCGCCGTGGTGAACGCCGTCGTGGACGCGCTCTCTCCTTTCGGGGTGCGCCATATGGACATGCCCGTTAAGCCCGAGCGCATCTGGCGAGTCGTGGCTGCCAAGGAGGCCTAGGATGATTCCCGCTTCGTTTGATTACCTCAGGCCAGAGACCCTGGAGGAGGCCATTGGCCTTCTTGAAAAACACGGCGATGAGGCAAAACTTCTCGCTGGCGGACATAGCCTGCTTCCAGTGCTCAAGGCCCGCCTCGCGAGCCCAGGTGTCCTTATAGACATCGGGCGGATACCAGCCCTCAGCGGCATCACGCGGGATGAAAAATCTCTCATCATCGGCGCCATGACAACCCACTACCAGATTGAAAGCTCGCCCGAGATACTCAAGCTTTGCCCCCTGCTCGCCGAAACAGCCGCCGAGATCGGCGACGTTCAGGTGCGCAATCGGGGCACTATCGGCGGGGCCATCGCCCACGCAGATCCTGCCGCAGACTACCCGGCAGCGCTGATCGCTCTTGATGCGGAATTCGTCGTCACCGGCCCGACGGGTGCCCGCTCCTATCGGGCGGAGAATTTCTTCGAGGGCACCTTCGAGACCGCCATGGCTGAAAATGAAATTCTCACCTCGGTCCAGGTTCCGATCTCCCAAGATCGGAGCGGCAGCGCTTACGGCAACGAGGCGCAACAATCGAGCGGATTCGCCATCTGCGGGGTAGCCGCCATCATCGGGCTCAACGCCGAGGGCAACGTCGAGCATGCCAGCGTAGGCATCACTGGCGTTACTGCTGCCGCCTACAGGGCCACCGGCGTCGAGCGCACTATCCTCGGCATGAAGCCAACCGAGGAGAACATCGCCGACGCCGCTCTCCACGCAACCGATGACGTCGAACCCTTCGAGGATCTCTACGGTTCAGCCGATTTCCGCCGCAACCTCGCCCGTGTTTGGACTGCTCGCACACTTAAAAAAGCCGCTCAAGAGGCAAATGAATGACCGACAACTCTGATCTCATCCCTTCAATTTCCTTCGTTGAGAAACACAACAAAATCCTTATCGAAGCGCTGAGAGAGTTTGATGCCGCCACCTGGGCCCGTCAGAGCTATTGCCCCGGCTGGACCGCCTCACACGTCATCAGCCACATGACCCTGGGCGCGCGTTTTTATGCACACACCATCGAGCATGGCCGCGCGGGCGAACTCTCGATTCCCTTCGGCGCAAAAGATGTGCCCGAATTCCGCTCGATACGCATGACGATGATGGACGAACTCATCGCCCTGTCCGGCGGCGAGCGCGTTGATCGCTTCGAGGCGGCGGCGAATGACCTGCAAGACACTTTCGCCACCATTAAGCCCGAGGATCTCAACAAGCCCGCCTTTCACCCCAGGGGCCCCACCCCCGTCAAATACTTTCCGGGCCAGCGCTTCTACGAGCTCATCCTCCACGAATGGGACATTCGAAACGAGCCAGACGCCTCGCTCATCCCCGTGGGGCTCGATCACGGCCTCGACATTTTAAAAGAGCGGCTGCCGTTTTTTTATGGCCAATCGCCCGATCCCGATCTCGAAGGCATCTATGTCATCGAGACAACCGATCCGGCTCATGCCTGGACCGTCGAGATCAAGGACAAAAAAGCCACCTATGTTTCTGAAGCCGCCTCCAGCCCTGACGTTCGCCTCGCAGCCGGGGCCAGCGACATGATTCGCCTCACCTCGGGCCGCGCCGATATCGAGGCAAAACGAGCCTCGGGAGAATTCAAAGTCACCGGCAATGAAACCATGGCCGAGGTATTCATCAAAATACTTTTCAACCCTTTCTAGTGCCGCATTCTTTTTCCCTTTCAATTGTATCGAGGTTAGTTCATGGCCAAAAAAGAGGTTCCCGAGACAAACGTCGCCAAAGCCCACGCAGTATGGGAAGGGGCCGAATGCTCCCGTATCACCCCCCCCTCCGGGCAGACTCTCTACATCGACTCACCCGCCTACGCGGGTGGTGAGCCCAAGGGGCCCGCGCCCACCGAGATGATGATGTGCGCCTACGCCGGCGCGACCGCCATGCTCCTCTACCGGATCACGCAGGGTATGGGCATCACCATCCACGAGCTAGAGGTGGACGCGCGAGGTACCTACAGCCCGCGCGGCATCGCCGGGGCCGAGGGCTATCATCCGTGCTACACCGAGGTCGAGGTGGACATCAAAATCCGCACCGACGCGGCCTCCGATCAGATCGAACAAATCAAGTTCGAACGGCGGCTGCGTTGTCCGTCCTACGGCGTCCTCGCGGCGAGCGGCGCCGAGATGAAAGAAAACTGGGACGTCTCCTCCTAAAAATCGGCGACTCTAATTCATGAAACTCCTTATCGACGGCTACAACGTCATTCCCGCCATTCCAGAGCTGGGCCGCACCCTCCGCGCCGATCTTGAGCAAGGCCGCGAGGCGTTTCTCAAGCTTCTGGGCGAGTATCGACGCACATCGCAAGCCAAATTCGAGATCACCGTCGTCTTCGATGGACAAAGAGGAATGGAAACAGGAAACGGGCGCGTTCACGGGGTCGGCGTACGTTTTTCTCGGGGCGAAATTGCCGACGATCTGATTGTGCGGCTGATGAGGGATGAATTCAGAGGGGCAACGCTCGTCACCTCCGACCGAGAGCTTAGAGACCGTGCAGAGCCCATGGCGGGGGCGCTGATTCGCTCAGGGGAGTTCGCCGACCGGCTCATCATGACCATGGCGGCCGAAGGCGGGGTCGAGATGGAAGAGCGGCCCAAACGGATCACGACCAAGAAAAAAGGAAATCCCCGAAAGCTTTCCAAAAAAGAGCGCGCCCAGAGGCGATCGATGGATAAGCTCTAGGGCTTTTTGAGGTAGTTTCTTTCTTTATATAAAACCATATCTATTTTCTTGCCTGTATGCTGTTCCTGATCTTTAAAGGACCGTCAATACTCATCATTTCAACATCTCCCATTCCTCTTCCCCTAACTGTTACGTTTCCATAGTTAAATATTCGACCAAACATTCCCTGAGAAAGAGAAATACTCTCAACCGCCCCTCTATCCATTTCTTCTGTATTTCGGAAGATCAATCCTTTCCTGTGTACAATTCTACTACTGGTCACAACCATCTCGTGGGCAAGTCTTCGAATAAAAGTTCCAAGAAAACCAAAAAAGACAGAAAAAACCAACACTCCCAGCATTGCTAAAATAATCAATTGGTTCGAACTGTTTGGATAATTAAAATTTTCATTCTTCAGAATTGCAATTTCAGATTCAGGAACAATAAAAAATACAGAAACTAAAACAGCTTCCCAGAAGAGCAAACCAACACAAGTGGGTTTCATGGATATTCTCGCCGTGACCACAACCTCTTCACCTTCCTGTAATGTTTTCTTTACGTATGACATTTCCCCTCCCCGCTTCTTACAAGAATTCATTTAACCCTACCAATCCACAACCATCCTCCGCCACACAATGGCTATGAAAATTTCAATGATGCGATACTTCTTATTATAAATTTATTTCTATTAATTTCAAACGTGGCTTTTTCAATTGGGATGCTGTGGCAGTCGCGGATTATGCCCATAACTCAGAGCCCGAGCTGCCCGCGCGATAAGCTCTAGCGCTTTTTGAGGTAGCCACGCTCGATGATCATTTTGGCGAAGGCATCGGCGAGAACGGCGTGGCCCAGATCGCCGATGTGTCCGTCCTTGGGATGCTGGTAGAGCTTTCGGGGCGTTGGATGGCTTTCAAACAATTTCATGACATCATAAAAAGGAAGGCCCGCCTCCAGGCTCAACTGGCGGAGCGCCCGGAATTCACCCTGATGCGGCGGTGAACCAAGCGCGCCGCCCGCAGGCATATAATACATGACGATGGGTAGTTTGGTTTTCTCGCGGGTCTTTTTCCACTCCGAAACCATCTCTTTCAGATCGGCAACGCGCCCCGCCTTTTTATCAAAATCGCGGGACAGCGTTTTTTGCTCGGATTCAAAATTCGCATGGGGGTTGCGGCGCTTGTAGTCGCGCTCGGCCCGCCGAATTTTCCGGTAGTTGAACCACATATGATAAAGGCGCGGGCTCCACGAAGATGCGGCTTTTTTTCGCTTCACCTCCGCTTCCTCTTCCCGCAGTTTATTCGCCTTGTAGCTCTTAACGTGCTGCTCAAGGCTCGATTTATAGACATCGTCCACAAAAAATTCGGCCAGTATCAGATCAGGCTTAAAACGCAGCCCCCGAGTTTTTAGATACCCGAGCGATTGGACGCTGTGCCAGGCGGGAACACCCGCATTGAGCACCTCGACCCGATAACCAGCGGCTCGGAGTTTCGCCTCAAGCACACGGAGATAGGTTTTCTCCTCGGCGACCCCCCATCCAAAAGAGAATGAATCACCCAACCCGAGGATGCGGAACACGCCCTCGGGCTTGTCTAGAGTTGTCTCCGGCCCCCGGAGGCCGTGCGAGTTGATTCCGATGTGGTAGCCGATATCGACATGCCAGCCCTCGGCGCCGGGGCGGTTCATCCAGCCGAGATCGGGGGAATACATCGCATAGCTTTTCACTCGGGGGCGGCTCATGGGCGGGTCCAAGACAATGAGAGCCACCTCGGCCAGCACCAGCGCCAAGAGGGTGGCAACGGTGGCCGCCGCCAATCGGCCAGCGGCAAGACACCAGGGAGTCTTATCTGAGACAATGGCGAGCGTTGAGGCAAAAACGGCGATGAAAAAAGCCGGGTGCGCGTGAAAGGCATAGCCCGATGTCAGATGAACGATCACGACGATCAGGCCAAGGACCCCCGCCGGGAAAAATATTTTTGCGTGGCGAGTGGGCACAGGAGCCTCGCCCCGCCTGAACAACACCCCTGCCGCAAGAAACAATGCGCCAAAGAGCAGCCACCAAAGGGCGTTTGCCTGGGTGCTCGCCTGGGCACGGGCCCCGCCCACGGGTTTTATCGAAAAGAAATCACCAAGACGAATGAAGTAGTTCCTGAAATCAACGCGGCGAACATAAAGACGTCCCCCCTCGGGGAGGCGAAAGGAGATATTCCGCGCCGCGCCCTTGAGAGCAAAGGGAGCCGAAAATTCAACCCGCCGCCACTTTCCGCCCCCCTTGAGGTGGGCCACCGCCACGCCATCGAGCTGCGCCGAGGCACTGCCGCTGCTATCAAGAAGATAGAAAACACGAACCCAGTATGCGTCAGCGCCAGGATTTGAGAATCGAAGGATGGGTTGCGAGATTTTACTCTCAATCACCCGGCGGCGACCTCGAAGATAAGCAGGAGATGTCCATGAACCCGCCACCGCCGCATGGGGAGCGGAAAGCCTGCGGCGCACAGGCGCAGGGGCGCTGTCTACGGCCAGATGAAAAGCGGCCCCGGCCAACAAGATCGACACCACAAATACGGCCCAGTTGCGCATCAAACCCTCACCCCGACCTGATGATTCAAAATTAGGTGGAACATATGATTATTTCTGGACGGAATTAGTTGAATCGAAAAAACGAGAAATCGATTATTTCGTCAGCAAGAAGTTGCCCACAACAAGGATATCCATCTCCGAGGCCATGAAGGTGTGGTAGGCGTTTGCCGCCGTGTTCACGATGGGCTCGCCGCGCAGGTTGAACGAGGTGTTCAGCACCACGGGAACCCCCGAGGCCTCGCCGAAGGTTTCGATCAGACGGTGGTAGCGCGGGCTCTGTTCTTTGAAAACTGTCTGGAGGCGTCCGGTGCCGTCCACGTGGGTAATTGCGGGAAGCTTCGCCTTGGCCTCCTCGCGCACCGGAACGACCAGGAGCATGAACCGCGCCGGGTAGTGACGCTCGGGCTCATCGATATCGAAATACTCACCCGCACGGGAGGAGAGCACCGAGGGCGCAAACGGACGGAAGGGCTCGCGGAATTTAATCTTCGTGTTGACGATTTCCTTCATCGCCTCACTCGTGGGATTGCCAATTATGGAGCGATGACCCAGCGCACGGGGACCCCATTCGAAGCGTCCCTGATGCCAGCCGATGACATCGCCCGCCATGAGGCGCTCGACGACGCGGGCAATTAGTTTCGACTCATCGTCAATCTCTTCCCATTTCGCACCCTCCTCGCGGAGTTGCTCGGCCGCCTCGGCGGCGCTGTACTCCTCACCCCAATAGGCGTGGCTCATTACTGGCGTACGCTTGCCCTTGAGCAAAGCGTTGTGGACGTAGAGCGCCGCGCCCAGGGCACCGCCGCCGTCGCCCGCCGCTGGCTGGATATACAAATCTTTAAAACCCGATTCTTTAAGGATGCGCCCGTTCGCAACAGAATTAAGAGCCACCCCGCCCGCCATGCAGAGCTGGTCGAGGCCTGTTGAGCGGTGAAGCGAGCGGGCCATGTCGAGGACAAGCTCCTCTGTTACTTTCTGGATGCTCGCGGCAATGTCGGCGTAGTGCTCGTTCAGTTTGCAGGCCGCCTCGTAGTCGGGTGGTTTATCGCCATAGTAGCTGGGATAGCCCGAGGTTCGCGTAAAGAAATTGCTCTCGGGCTCGCGCGAGGGACCAAGCAGGTCAACCAGTTTGTCGCTAAAACTTTGCGTCGCCGAGCGATGGAAAGTGAAGTAGTCCATCTCAAGTGAGAAGTTGCCCTCCCCCTCGCGGCGCACGGTTTTCCACACTTCATCGACATACTTGGGCTCGCCGTAGGGCGCCATACCCATGACCTTGTATTCGCCCTCGTTGACCTCAAAGCCGAGGTAGGCGGTGAAGGCGCTGTAGAGAAGGCCAAGCGAATGCGGGAAGCGCTGCTCCCGCTCAAGGGTGATGTCCTGCCCTCTGGCCTGGCCCATCGTCGTCGTCGCCCACTCGCCCACACCATCCACGGTGAGAATCGCCGCCTCATCGAAGGGCGATGAATAATAGGCGCTCGCGGCGTGTGACATGTGGTGCTCGACGAAAAGAATTTTTTCTAGCGGAATCCCCAGGCGCTTGTAGATGATGCCCTTGACCCAGAGCTTGTCGCCAAACCAGTTGATCATCGCCTCCTGGAACACCTTGAGCGAGCCCGGAAATGTCTGAAGCACGGTGTTGAGGATGCGCTCGAACTTAAGGAAGGGTTTTTCGTAGAATACAACGTAGTCGAGATCGCCAGCCTCGATACCCGCTTTTTTCAGGCAGAACTCCACGGCCAGCTCTGGATAGCCAAAATCGTGTTTGACCCGGCTGAAGCGCTCCTCCTCGGAGGCCGCAACAAGCTCACCGTCACGCAACAAAGCCGCAGCCGCATCATGATAAAAACAACTGATTCCCAGAATATGCAATGGTTATTACCTATCCCTGACGAGCGGCATCGTCCATGGTGGCCTCGCTCTGCTCACGATCAATAAAGCCGGCGTCGCCGCTAAGGCGGAGAGGGTCCTTGAACAGGCGAAAAGGTATCGCCGCAAGGGGCAGAATAACAATATAGAGGATCGTACATATGACCAAGGAGTTGAAGCGGGCGATCTTTTTCGCCACACGCTTCCAACCCTCCCAGAGCCGCTTGAGCATCCTCTTCTCCTTCTAGAAAAGCGTATAGACAAACGGCGCCAGCGCGCTCGACTGCGCCAGAAACATCAGACCCGAAAAAAGGAGTAGTACAATCACGATTGGCGCCATCCACCATATCTTGTTGTGCCACATAAACTCGAATAGCTCTTTGAGGGTACCCAAAATAGCTCTAAACATCATGAGACTCCATCAGCGTTGTTTTGATACCACTCGACAGTGTGACGAAGCCCCTCATCGAAGGAAACAAGGACCTCGAATTTCAATATTTCTTTTGCCTTCGACACATTTGCTTGGGAGCGGAAAACGTCGCCTTTCCTTGCTGGCGCATAGGTCGCATCGATGCCTTCGGTTCCCGTGATCGCACACAGCTTAGAGAATAGCTCGTTCACAGAATGGTTATCACCCGCAGCCATGTTGAATACTTCGCCTCCCGCACCATCTGCCTTCATTGCAAGAATATTGCCTGACACCACGTTGTCGATGTAGGTGAAATCACGACTCTGCTCACCGTCTCCAAATATCTTTGGTGATTTTC
>JABJAL010000089.1 GCA_018669005.1 Nitrospinaceae bacterium | reverse complement strand
CGCCGCTACTTCCTGATTCATCTAGGCACCCACCGCTCCCGAACGACCGGGAGCGGCATCCCATTATTTTGTCCCAAATCCACCTTTGCCACTACACATCTCGATAATAAAAATCTCAATCGCCTGGAGCGCAACACTCCCCCTGCCTGAGCGCTTGATCTTCCGATCCACTGCCAGTAGTTTGCCGTAAAGTTCTCTGAAAAACCGCCCACTTGCCCGCGCCACCTGCCGCTGCAGGCGCTCGACAGCGAACGGTGGCACACCCAACACCTCGGCCAACTCGCTTTTACCCATGCCGCCCCTAGATGCCGCCTTGACGATAGTCCAACGCCTAATCTGGTTTCGAAGGAATCCGACAAGAAACTGCGGCCCGGCATTGTCTTGTCCCAGATCCCGCGCGAGGGCAATCGATTTGGCAATATCCCCATCAGCCAGCATGTCCCCAAGTTTGTACATTGCCTCAACCCTGGAGCGGCCCACCAGTTCTCGGACAGCATCCTCGTCCGCCACTTTTTGCGGGCCAATATAGGCAGCTAGCTTTTCCAGCTCGGCACGTATCCGGCCAAGGGAAGGCTCCACCCATTCGGCGAGGAGCATCGCCGCCTCCCGCGAGAGCGTGAATCCGAGGACCTGAGCCTGTGACTGTGCCCAATCAGGTATTTCTCGCTCTGAGGGAGGCTCCATTTTGAGGGCAATTCCCACGCCGGCAAGATTTTTGAAAAACGTGCGCCGCATGTCGGCTTTCTCGGCAATGAACACCACAACGGCCGTGGATGGCGGCTCTTTAATCAAAAGATCCAGCGTGTCCGCATCTTTGTCGCCAGGCTGACCCATTCCATGGATTTCGACCAGCCGCTTGCCGCCCATAAATGACAAGGTCATTGCAGCCGCCAGGATATCGGCGGCATTGGTCTCTCCCCAAGTGAAAATGTCGTGGTTGAAATCACTCCCCTCCTCGCCCAGTACAGCGAGCCGAATTTCACGAACAATCTCCTCGCGCTGAAAAGATTCTTCGCCATGCAAAAGATAAAGAGGGGATGTCTCGCCTTTTCTCAGGAGAGAGATGGCGTTCTTCACCGTCTCCCCGGAGCCTCGGCGACGGGGCGAGCGGGCCATGGTTAAAAACCTTCCAGAACCAGGCTAATTAATTCGGTGGCAAAGAACTCGGCAGCTTTTGTGTTCGTCGCCTCACGATTCGAGGCGCTACTCGTAACCGAACTTTCAACGTCAAATTCTGAGTTTGTATCGATTTCTTGTTTTAAGATGTCACGACCTGTTCTGAGGTTGCGGAGTCGAACAGCGGTCTTGATGACCACACGGTAGCGTTTTGCTTGATCGCTACTTGTAAAACCAATTGGGTCTAGACGATATTCGCGCACCACGGCATTGAGAACGAGATCTGCAGCAGATGAGTTCACAATCTGAAGCCGCCCATCATTCAGGAATTTATCGCGGGTAGTCTGGGCCATGAGAAAACCTAGGTTCGGCTCGTTCGTTTCATCACGGAATACCGAAATGTTGATCGTGCGTGCGTTCCCTATGCTCTCTGGGCGTTTCGTTCCCTCAAGGGTATATCCGCAACCGGAGGTGGCGAGGAGAAAGATGGCCAGAATAAATTTCACGCATCGAGCGGCAACAATGCTTTTTGAAATGGTGTGTAGTTTCATACGTTAATTTCGACGGAAAGTTCCCGGCCCTCGGCTCGGCGGAATACACTTTTCTCAGCGACGCTGACCAACTCATTGTAACGGGCGGGGTCCGGCTCGCAAACTGTGATATTCACATCGTAAGGGCAATCCGCCGCTCCGCGCAATGCGCCATTGACTGCCTCGGACGCCAGGTTCTCGTATTTGGCATTGGAATTATCTGAATAAAATACGGACAGTCCCAATTCACGTGCTGAGAGGCGAATCACTCGTTGAACGATTTGCTCCATTCGAGAGGACAGGATGGACAGCGTAATCCTTCTGGACGGGCCAAGACCTGCAAACAGGACATAGTGGGGCGCGATTCTACCCCTTGATGCTAAAAGCGCCTGGGAACCCCAAGTTCCGTTGAGATGCCCCTGCTCGATTTGCCTGCTAGCCTCGCCCTCAAGGAGGTTGTCCAGCCTACCCGGCAGGCCCTCAAGGGGCAGTTGCTCTTCTGTAAACGCAGATAAGGCGATGAAGCAGGGTATGTTTTCGATGGAATGCGGATCGACCCGGAGCCGAATCACTTTATACGTGAGTCTCTTTTTGATGCAGGCGGTCGAGTATGCCGTTAATAAACGAAGGCGTATCCTCGGAGCCGAATCGCTTCGCCAACTCAACGGCTTCGTTGATGGCAACCTCGGGCGGGGTGTCTGAAAAATGAAGTATTTCGCAGGCGCCAAGGCGGAGAAGACAACGCGAGACCGAATCCATCCTCTTGATGGTCCATCGTTTGCTCGCCTCGGAAATCACGCGGTCGATGTCCATAAGATTCGCAAGAACGCGCCCGACGAGTTGTTCGGCGAACGGCCTGAGGGCCGATTTATCCTCGTTGATTCGCCAAAAATGAGAGGTCTCGCTCTCGGCGTCACCTTTGGTCAAATCCAGATGATACAGAAGCTGGAAAGCCAACTCCCGTGCTTCGCGGCGCCCACTCATGAAAAATTCCTCATAGTGTTATTCATTTTTTCGTGCGGCGCGGCTTGCCTAGCGCCTTGGAAAGAGTTGCCATCTCTACGGCAGCTAGTGCCCCATCATACCCTTTGTTGCCCGCTTTCGTCCCCGAGCGCTCGATGGCCTGCTCGATCGTCTCGGTCGTTACGATAGAGAAAATTGCAGGCACGCCGGTGTCTGTCGACACCTGAGAGATGCCCTTGGCAGCCTCCGAGCATACAAGGTCATAGTGGGACGTCGCACCCCGTATGACACAGCCGATGCAGATAAGGGCGTCATACCTGCCCGACTCGGCCATGCGCCTTGCAGCGAAGGCCAACTCAAGCGCGCCAGGCACATCCGCAATATCCACATCCGCCTCTTTGACGCCGCATTTTCGAAGTCCGTTGCGGGCCCCACGAACGAGGTTCTCTACTATGAAATCATTGAATCGCGAGGCGACGATGCCAATTTTCAGCCCGCGTCCGTCAAGAGTGCCTTCAAATATCTGACTCATTTGTCTCCACCGTTTATTTGCCGGTTTGCTTCGGCTCAGGATTCATAAGAGATGCCAACGGGGACTCCATCTCAAGCGGGACTCTCCCCTCAAGATGCAGCCCATATCCCTCCAGCGCCACGAGGCGCTGCTCTTCATTTGTCATGATTTGAATTCGTTCCACACCCAAATCCACAAGTATCTGGGCACCGATGCCGTATTCTCGAAGCCTTGATACGTTGCTTGAGCGAGGAAGAATTTCCTGGCTCGAGGGAAGGCTCCCTCCCTCGACAGGCGGTGGTCCATCGCCCATTGCGTCCGTCTGGAGATAAACCAACACTCCGCGTCCTCTTTTTTGGATCGCCTCGAGCGCGTAGCGGAACCTGTCCGGGCCGTCCGAGCGAAGAAGGTTGAAGATGTCAGGGATACCCAATGCCGGCTGCACCCGGACGAGAACGGGTTCGGTCCCCTCCACTTCCCCCAGAACCAGCGCAAAATGAAGCCGCCCGCTCGTCTGATTGCGATAGATGACCGCCCGGAACTCGCCAAACGGTGTGGGCAGTATGACCTCCTCGGCCCGTTCGATGAGACTTTCGTTCTGAATCCGGTAGGCGATCAAGTCTTTAATTGTGACGATGGCGAGGTTATGTTTTTCCGCGATTTTCTCCAAATCCGGAAGTCGGGCCATTGTTCCGTTGTCCTTCATGACCTCGCAGATAACGCCCGAGGGGTCGAGGCCCGCCATTCGGGCCAGATCCACGGCGCCCTCTGTGTGGCCAGCCCGGCGAAGTACACCGCCGGGGCGAGCACGAAGGGGGAAGATGTGGCCGGGCGTCACAAGATCTGAGGACACGGCCCCTGATTTGATGGCCGTCTGTATTGTATGGGAGCGGTCAAAGGCGCTGATGCCGGTCGTCACGCCTTCTTTGGCCTCGATGGAGACGGTGAAGGGGGTGCCGAATCGTGAGGCATTCTGAAAGCGATCGACCATCATGGGAAGCGCGAGTTTTTCAACGCGCTCAGGGGTGAGCGAGAGACAAACGAGGCCGCGCCCCTCTTTCGTCATGAAATTGATGGCCTCGGGCGTCACTTTCTCCGCCGCCATCACGAAATCGCCTTCGTTCTCGCGATCCTCATCGTCCACGAGGATGACAATCTTCCCATCGTGGATATCCCCGATGGCCTCGTTGATGGTCGAGAACATGTTTTTTTTGCCGTTGTTCGATGCGGTTTTAGGCATAGCCATGCTCTTTGAGTTTATCCATCGAAACGCCGTCCCCCCCGGCCTGGGTCGAATCTGCTCTTGCCGCCTGGGCATGGGGCGAAACCAGTTTTTCCACATACTTGCCAACCAAATCCGCCTCAAGATTCACCACCGCGCCGTCTCGCTTGGCGGTAAGAGTCGTGTGCTCGCTCGTGTGGGGAATGATGGCAATTGAAAAGGAATCCTCATCACAGGTCGCCACAGTTAGGCTAATGCCGTCAACGGCAATAGAACCTTTGAAAACCACATAGCGCATCACCTCGGCTGGGGCCTCAACGGTTAGCCAAATCGAATCGCCGTCCGCCCTTCTGTCGCGAATCTTGCCCATTCCATCGATATGGCCACTCACCATGTGGCCCCCCAGTCGATCGCCAAGCGCCAGCGCCCTTTCGAGATTCACCTTGTCGCCGGCCTTGAGGCCACCAAGGTTGGTCATTCTCAAGCTCTCGGGCGAAATATCGGCCTCAAACTTTGAGCCCTCAAAGGCGACCACGGTCATGCAGGCCCCGTTAATGGCGATGGAGTCGCCGAGCCGAACGCCCTTCATTAATTCGCCCGCCGATATCGAAATGCGTGCGCCACTTTCGCTCGACGCCATGGAGCGCACTTCGCCTAGTACCTCGATAATGCCGCTAAACACTTTGTTTCTCCTGATATTTTATCCAAACAGGATCTTTTAAATAACCTTGAATCAATATGTCATCACCTATTTGCTCATGTTCAACATAAGATAATTTTGGGGCTGTTGATAGCTTGCCTGTTCCCACTCTCGATACCGCGCCAGGAGCTTCATCATCACCAATTATCATGGGCGCGATGTAGGCCATTACCTTATCAGCAAGTCCCTGCCTCATAAATGAGCCATGCACCTGGCCCCCGCCCTCAACGAGAAGATGACGAACACCACGCTCCCCAAGCGCCTCTAAAAGGGGATAAATCGCCACCCGTCCGGCGACCTCTGGGCTAAAATATAATACCTGAGCGCCTGCTTTCTCCAATTTCTCCGCCCGTTTGGGATCACTTCCCTCTAGGGCGGCGATGATTGTAGCAACGCCCTGATCCGGAGGCAATACGCGCGCCGCTGGCGGGGTCCTGAGATGGGAATCCAACACAATACGAATTAAGGGTTTGCCCTGTTTTCCTTGAGGCCTAGCTGTAAGAAGGGGGTCATCTTTGAGAAGCGTTTCGACACCAATCAATATGGCGTCAATCTGGTCCCGAAACTCATGCGAGAGCGCCCGTGAGGCCTCCCCCGTAATCCACTGGCTCTCGCCCTCTCGGGTGGCAATCCGACCGTCGAGGCTCATCGCCATTTTGAGGGTCACAAAGGGGCGCCCATTGAGGATCGAGGAGATAAATACCTCGTTAAGGCGAGCTGCCTCAAGGGCCATAAGACCAGATTCGACGGCCACACCGCCAGCTCGGAGAATTTCAAATCCTTGTCCGGCAACGCGGGGGTCGGGGTCTTCAATGGCCGCAACGACGCGTGAGACGCCCGCACGAACCACCTCGGGAGCGCACGGCGGCGTTCTGCCCTGATGGGCGCAGGGTTCAAGGTTGATGTAAAGAGTGGCTCCGCGTGCCCGCTCTCCCGCCTCACCTAGCGCGGCGATCTCGGCATGCGGCGCGCCTGCACGCTCATGCCAGCCGCGCCCGGCGACGGTCCCATCTGGAGCGACAATAACGGCTCCGACAAGGGGATTCGGGCTCACACTACCCGCGCCCTGGGCAGCAAGGGACAATGCTTCTGTCATCCAGCGGCGATCGATCTCACGGCTGTTTTCACTCAATGCCCGATTTCCCGAAAATCTGCGCTCTAGTGAATTTCAGCGGTATTATATTTCCCATGCGTAATCGTTGCCTGGGCAGCAGCAAGCCGGGCAATGGGTGCGCGCGGAGGGGCACAGGAGACATAATCCATCTTAACCATGTGACAAAATTCGACAGAACTCGGCTCGCCGCCGTGCTCACCGCAGATGCCCACTTCAAGATTCTCCCGTACCGCCTTGCCCCGCTTGATACCAATGTCCACCATCTCGCCAACCCCTTCGCGGTCAATGGCAACGAAAGGATCACGCGCGATAAGGTTTTTCTCGATGTATTCTGGCAAAAAGCGCCCGGCATCGTCCCGGCTAAGTCCGTATGTCATCTGTGTCAGGTCGTTCGTTCCAAAGCTGAAAAATTCAGCCGATTCGGCGATTTCACCGGCGCGAAGACAGGCACGGGGGATTTCGATCATGGTCCCGACCAGATAACGCACCTTGATGCCCTGCTCCTGCATCACTTCATCGGCAATGCGCACAACGATTTCTTTGTTGAATTCCCATTCTGCCTCGCCGGTCGTGAGAGGAATCATGATTTCAGGGAAAGCCGTAACGCCCTTTTTCTTCATTTCGCAGGCGGCCTCGATAATCGCCCGTGCCTGCATTTCGCAAATTCCCGGAAACGTAACGACAAGGCGGCAACCTCGATGGCCCAGCATGGGATTCTGCTCTTTGTGATACTCGGTGGCTTGCTTGATAGACTCGACAGAGACATTCAAAAGAGCGGCCACATGCTCCATGTCGCGCTCGGTCTTGGGCAAAAACTCGTGCAGTGGGGGGTCCAGCAGGCGGATCGTAACCGGCCGCTCGCCCATCGACTCGAAAAGGCCCATAAAATCACTGCGCTGATACGGGAGCAAATTAGCGAGCGCCTTGCGGCGCCCCAACTCATCCTCTGCAAGAATCATCGCGCGCACATTATCGATCCTATCTTCCTCGAAAAACATATGTTCGGTCCGGCACAGACCAATGCCCTCGCACCCATATTTAAGGGCAGCCTCAGAGTCGGCCACAGTATCGGCGTTGGCGCGAACGCCAAGCACGCGAATTTCGTCGGCCCATTCCATCAACGTGGTGAACTCGTTCGCCATATCGGGCATCTTGAGTTTGGCCTGCCCAACAATAACGTCTCCAGAGTTCCCGTTTAGGGAAATCCAGTCTCCCTCATTGATGAGGTGGCCATTCGTTTGAAAAGTTTTTTTGTCCGCCCGCACGTCGAGTTCCGTGCAACCGGCGACACAGCACTTGCCCATCTGGCGAGCGACGACAGCGGCATGAGATGTGAGACCGCCCCGGGCCGTCAAAATACCTTGGGCCACGTTCATCCCCATGATGTCCTCTGGGCTCGTTTCCTGGCGGACTAAAATGACGGCCTCGCCATTTTCTGCCTTCGAAACGGCTTCATCAGCCGTGAAAACGACTTGCCCTACAGCGGCGCCCGGTGAGGCGGCGAGTCCCGAGGCAATAATCTTGACATTTCCGTCGGCGTCTATCGCCGGGTGCAGGAGTTGGTCGAGGCTGTCCGGGTCTACGCTCAAAACAGCCTCTTCCTTTGTTATCCGACCCTCTGCGACCAATTCGACCGCGATGCGAACCGCAGCCGTGGCCGTCCGCTTGCCGTTTCTCGTCTGGAGCATGAAGAGCCGCCTGTTCTGGATGGTGAACTCCATGTCCTGCATGTCTTTGTAATGACCCTCAAGACGAGCGCAGATTTCCTCGAATTGAGAAAAGCACTCCGGCATACGCTCTTTTAGAACGGAAATCGGCTCAGGCGTACGGATACCAGCCACGACATCCTCGCCCTGGGCATTGAAAAGTATTTCACCATAAAGGGATTTTTCGCCCGTCGAGGGATTACGCGAGAAGGCAACGCCTGTGCCGCAGTCATCGCCCATGTTCCCATAAACCATGCACTGCACGTTGACGGCCGTTCCCCATTCATCGGAAATCGAATAAAGGCGCCGGTAGGCGATGGCACGGTCGTTTTTCCAGGAATTAAAAACCGCCTCGACGGCGAGGCGAAGCTGCTCGTAGGGGTCCTGCGGGAAGGTGATGCCGGATTTTTCTTTGACCAGGGCCTCGTATTGCTTGGAGAGCGCGGCCAAATCCTCGGCAGAAAGATCAACATCGTTCTCAACGCCGCGATCTTTTTTCATTGCGCTAATCAATTCTTCAAAATCGTGGTGTTCCATGTCGAGCACCACGTTGCCAAACATATTGATGAAGCGGCGGTAGCTGTCGAAGGCAAAGCGGGCGTTGCCGGTTTTCTTTTCAAGTGCGGCCACCGTATTGTCGTTGAGGCCCAGGTTGAGGACGGTGTCCATCATTCCCGGCATCGACTCCCTTGCGCCCGATCGAACGCTGACCAGAAGTGGATTCTCCTCGCCTCCAAATTTCGCTCCCATCGCAATTTCAAGGCGCGACATCTGCTCTTTAACGCCATCCCATACGCCTTCGGGAAATTTGTTTGACTCAAGATAATCAACACAACAATCTGTTGTGAGCGTGAAGCCCGGGGGGACGGGTATGCCCAGACTCGCCATCTCGGCGAGATTCGCCCCTTTACCGCCAAGTAGCTCGCGCATGCCCGCGCTGCCTTCCGTGTCCCCGGCGCCGAAAGCGTAGATCCACTTATCCGCCATTTTCTGAAAATCCTCCTGCTCATATTTGGAGCATGGTTAGAAATGCGCCTCGGTTCCTTGGGCGTGAGGCGAAAACGAATTTTTTATTCCTTAGGGCGTCCCTGAATCTTGGAGAAATCAGCGACGGGCTCGAACAGGGCCCCCACCCTGCCGAGAAGCGCGAGGCGGTTGCGCCTGAGCTTCTCATCCTCGGCCATCACCAAAACTTCGTCGAAAAATTTATCAACAGCTGGTCTTAGGGCAGTGACATTTTCCATCACCTTGGCCCACGCGTTTTCAAGCGCATTGTTTTCATCGCGCTTGATATCCCCGAGGGATGCCATGATTTTTTCAATCTCTGTGGAGCGGACGCCGAGCACATCATTTAAGATGCGCTCCCCCTCGTCCTCCAGCAACTCTTCCGAGAAATTATCACCATTACCGCCGCCTTCTCCAGCAGCCTGGCGAATGATGTTGCTCACCCGTTTAAAGGTCGTTGCCAGTGGCTCAAAAGTATCTGCGCTGGCAGCCAGCTTTTCAACCGCCGCAAGCCTTGCAGCGGCATCCGCCGGGTCATGCCAGCCAGTGCCGCCCCCTGCCGAAATGACCGCCTCTATCAGATCTGCCCGCCCGCGCCCTCGCGCCAGACTCGCGCCGACACGAT
>JABJAL010000088.1 GCA_018669005.1 Nitrospinaceae bacterium | reverse complement strand
TCCTCCTTCATTGACATCATTTGGCGCAAGTCTGTAAAATATTTATTATCAAATGTAGACATAGTTTGTTCTATCAAATGGTGATTTGGCAAACAGGGTCCGGTAGGCATCTGTGCATGGGATGCACCGGCACAACGTATAAATGCAAAAAGGGAGGTAAGTCATGCGAAAGTTTTTGACTGTTGCTGCCATCATGGCGATGGCAGCATCGTTCACGGCTGTTGAGACTGCTCAGGCGGCCAAGCAGTTCACGATTGCCATCGGAAGCGCAAGGGGAACTATGGGCCGTCTTGGTGCTGGCCTCTCTGAGCTTCTTAACAAAAAACAAGCTGGCGTTAAGTACAGCGTCGTGCCCGGCGGCGGTGGACGTGCGAATCCGGCCCGCGTTGGTAGCGGCGGAACCGATTTCGGCTACTCGTTCTCGAACTTCTCGGCCGCCGCCTATGCTGGCAAGACACCTTTCAAAAAGGCCTACCCGAACCTCAGGGGCGTCTCGACCTTTTATTCGTCCTGCTACCACCAGTATGTGGGTGCGGAACTCTATAAAGCTGGCTATAAGAATTGGAAGGCCATGGCCACCTCGAAAAAACCCCTCAACATTGCGATGTCCAAGAAGGGGACCAGCACCGAGTATGTCGCCCAGCTAGCGGTAAAGATGTACGGAACCAGCTACAAGGAACTCGTGAAGAAGGGCTTCAAGCTCACCTTCCCGGGCGCTGGCGGCATGAGCCGTGCCATTCGCTCTCGCCAGATTGACTTCTACTTCCATAACTCAGGCGACCCGAACGGCGCCGGTATCCAGGCGACTCTCGGTAGGGATCTGCGTTTAATGCAGATGGAAGACGACATGAAGAAGATGTTGAAGAGCAATGGTTTTTCAGCGTGCACAATTCCCGGCGGCATGTACAAGGGCAACCCCAATCCGACCAGCTCGATGGGGCTCAACGGCGTGCTTCTCACCACCGACAAGATGGATCCGAACGTGGTTTACAACATGCTCAAGCTCACCAAAGAGAATAAAAAGTTCCTGACAGGCGTTCATAAGATTTATGGTAGTTGGGACGCCATGAAAGCTGGCAAAGGTGTCGGCGTTCCGATGCACCCGGGCGCCAAGAGATTCTTTAAGGAAATTGGCGGCGCGATGTAATTACGGTTTTCCCTGCGTGTCCGGTCGGGGGCATCTTGTCCCCGGCCGGAGGCGCTTTTTTGGAGCAACAATATCTTGAGCCAGGCCACCGAAAAAATAAGAACCCCTCTTGAATGGATTATCCTTCTCCTCGGCGTAGGTATGTCTGTTTTTCATATTCATATCGCCTACTCGGGAGGCTATGAGGACCAGTATCAGCGCGGGGTTTCTTATCTCTTTGGCATGGCCATGATCTATCTGATCTACCGACGACCCGTCGTCAAAGGTCCATGGGGCTATGTAATTGTCGGGGTCACTTTCCTTCTGGCCGTGACATCCACGGGTTTTCCCGCTCTCTGGGACTGGAACTACTTTCAGGACCGGCTCTATTATGTCGATCCGCTTCGACCTATCGATTTTTTCTTCGGGATCACCATTATTCTTCTGACGCTTGAGGCTGCTCGACGCACCATCAACAATGCGCTCCCGCTTATTTCGCTATTTTTCGTGGTTTATTCATGGGATTGGGTAGGCCCTTATTTCCCCTGGGAGATGGCGCACAAAGGGGCCTCGTTCATGCACGTCATCGACCATCAGTACATGACCTACGATGGAATCTGGACGACGCCGATGAATGTATTCTCGGTCTATATCTTCTTATTTATTCTGTTCGGGGCATTTTTAGAAAGAATGGGCGCCTCGGAGTTTTACGTTAATCTCTCGATGGCAGTGACGGGGCATCTACGCGGTGGACCCGCCAAGGCGGCGATTTTCGCCAGCGCCATGACCGGCACCATCATGGGAAGCACCAATGCCAATGTTGTGACGACGGGCTCCTTCACCATCCCGATGATGAAGCGAACTGGATTTCGTCCCGAGACGGCAGCGGGCATCGAGACAGCCGCCTCAACCGGGGGGCAGATTATGCCGCCGGTCATGGGTGCCTCGGCCTTTCTTATCGTTGAGTTTACCGGTATTTCCTACTGGGACATCGTGAGAGTCTCGATCATTCCGGCAGCGCTTTATTTCTTTTCGGTTTACGCGCTCGTTCACTTTGAATCCAGAAAGCTCGGGCTCGTTGGCCTCCCCAAGGATCAGGTGCCCCGAGTTGGTCCCATAATGAAGGAAGGCTGGTTTTATCTACTGCCGCCGATAATTATTATCGTTGTCCTCATGACGGGCCGGCCCGTTCCCTATGCCGGCCTCTATGGAATTGGGTCGGTTATAATTCTGGCGGCCCTCAAGGGGGGGCTCGTACTCCTCAAGAAGGCGCGAGAGGAGGGTGTGACGGCTAGCGAACTCGTTCATGCCTTACTTGGCGGTGTCTGGAATATTGTCGAGGCAATGGAGCACGGAGCACGTAATTCGCTTCCTATCGCGGCCGCTGTTGGAACTGTGGGCCTCATCATGGGGGCGCTCTTTCAGAGCGGTCTCGGACTCAAGTTCGCCTCGATGGTGACATCGCTGGCGGGGGGCAGCCTTCTGTTAGGCATCTTTCTTGTGGGCGTCGCCTCGTTTGTCCTTGGTATGGGCCTTCCGACGAGCGCGGCCTATATCGTTCTATCGGTCATGGCAGTTCCCGCCATGTTGGAGCTTGGCGAGCCCGTCGGCCTCACCCTCATGGCAGCTCATCTGATCGTATTCTGGTACAGCCTGGATAGTTGCTTTACGCCGCCCGTGTGTGTTCCCGCCTATACTGCGGCTGGGATTGCGGGCGCTAATCCGTCGAAGGCCGCCTGGTCGGCGCTTATGATGGCAAAGGGCATGTATGTCATGCCGCTTATGTTCGCGTTTACACCCATTTTGGCGCTGAACCGTCCGATGGCGATTGCCGAGACGGCGGTCGCCGCTGTCTTTGGATTTACCGCGCTTGCGCAGATGATGATCGGGCATAGCTATTTTCCGCTTTCGACTCCGGTGCGCGTCATTCTCGGAGTTGCCGCAGCTTTGCTCTTCTGGCCCAAAATAGTACTTCTCGGAGTGGTGCTTCCTGGAGTGATGCTTCACGCGACGGGTGCGTTGATTCTGGGTGGTGTCTTCCTCATCCAGCGAAAGCGGCTCGCTGTTGAAGGCGAGCCTGCGCCCGCGGTCCTGGAAACTGCCTGACGCATCGGCAACCTGGATAGATTATTTCGTTCTTTAGATTAGTTGGGGATTTTACGTCCTCAACCCTTCCGGCGTGTCTTTGACGCTTTAAGAGGCCGCGAGTGAGTCGAGATTTTCCGCCAGTCCCCTTGCGCCAAGCCCCGAGCCCTCTCCGCGAGTAAAAGTTCCGCCGGTAATATCGTGGCGCCATTCGGCCATCTCGGCCTCGGCTGCAAAATGCCCAAGTTCGTGGACGCGATCACATTTCTCTAAAGTGAGCGCGAGAGCAAAGCCTACGGATTTTCCGATATAGGATTCATACGAGGCGCTGAGGATGCAAGTTTTCCCAGCCGCCTCGAGAGTGCGCGCGACCTCGGCCGCCGCCAGTGGCCCGCCGAATTTTGATATCTTGATGATGCCGACATCAAAGGCGTCCTCATCAATTAGTTTCTTGGCATCGGTAAGAGAAAACAGCGATTCATCCATTGCAACCTGGATGCCCATTTCTCGAATTTCCCTGAAAATTTCAAAACACCGAGGCTCGGAGGGCAGGAGGGGCTGCTCGAAATGCTGGACCCTCGCGGGTAAAATTCTCGTGCAAAACCGGATGACTTCCTCTGGCGTGTATCCACCGTTGGCGTCCATGCGCAGGTTGATTTTATCTCCGAAGGCTTCTTTGACTGCGAGTAGGCGCTCGGCATCGCTATCAACGTCGGCACCCACTTTGACCTTCACCGTGGAAATGCCCTGGTCGAGATATCCCTTTGTCTTTTCAACCGCCTCATCTGGCGATACGAGCCCAATGGGGCCGTCGAGTTCGAACCCGCTGCGCCGCTCGCCGCCAAATACCGAGGAAAATGGTTTTCCTGTCCTCTGGCTGCCTAGGTCGAGCAGGGCGCTTTCGACACAACAGCGGGCCGCCTGGAGTTTGGTGAAGTCGAACAGGCTGTCCACCTCGGCAGCGGGGCCGCTGGTGGTGGCGCTGGCGGCAGAGTCGATCACATCGCGCCCTTTGAGCTTTGCGGCCGCCTCTTTGATTGCGACTGTTGCGGCGGCGGGCGTTTCATCGGTGAAAATGATGGGCATCATTTCACCCCAACCCTCGTTCCCTTGATCGTCCTCAAGGCGCAGAACAGTGCGCTCAAGGAGGGTCGCGCCGCCGTAGCGGTTTCTCGACTGCTGCGCCACTTCACTGGCCATGGTCCAGACATTCGTATTTGTGATTTTCATCGAGTATCGCTCCCGGGGTCGGAGAAAAAGGGAATAAGGCGTATAATAGCGCATTCACGCAAAGGTTTTATACCCCCAGAACATCACCATTGGAGAATTTTGTCATGGAAAAGAAAGAACTTGGGGTCGCCGTCATTGGTTCGGGTCGAATCGGATCCCTTCGTGCCAACATGGCAACGCGACACCCCTCGGTGCGATTTCTTGCTATCGCGGACAAGGACCCCGAGCGGGCCAACAATCTTGCCGAGAGCGTGACGGCGAATATGTCCTCTGGCGACAACTTGGAAGTTATCTCTCATCCGGAGGTGACTACGGTCTTCGTCTCAACGCCTGAGCACGACCATGTCGAGGCCATACTCCAGGCAGTCGAACTCGGCAAACCCGTTTTTGTTGAAAAGCCCTTGGCGCTCACCGTCGAGGACGCAGATAAAATTATCGCGGCAGTAGAAAAAACTGGTGTTGAGTTACGCATTGGCTACTCGCGGCGCCATGATCGCCGCTGGATGCTCACCAAGGAGCAGATTGTCCAGGGCCGCGTCGGCGAAATTATGGGCATCACCTCGCGCGTCTACAATACGAGGGCCCAGATGCTCCAAATTCTTGAGCGCTCGCCCGAGGCTACACCGGTCATGGATGTGCTGACCTATTATGTGGACATGGCCTGTTGGTATCTTGAGGGAATCCCCCCGGTCGAGGTTGTTGCCCGGAGTAACGGGAAGGTTTTTAGGGGGCTCGGTTACGAGGCGGACGATGTGACGTGGGCCATCGTCACCTTTGCCAACGGGGCGGTGGTGAATTTGGGAATTTGCTATGCGCTGCCGGCACGCTACCCGACCTATGGGCAGAGTTCGCGCTTTGAGATTCTGGGCCAGGAGGGGGTGATACTCCTCGACGCCGACAACAAGGATAGCCTTCTTTTCACCGACAAAGGGGTGCCCCACGCTTATGTGCCCGATCATAATGTGAACCTCCTGTTCATGCAGACGAATTCTTCGGGCGATTGGGCGTTGGGCGAGTTTTGGGGACCTATTGCAAATGAGACACGCTCGTGGCTCGACCATCTGGCGACGGGAAGCCCGTGCGCTCATACAACGCTGATCGAGGGCAGGCGGACGGTCGAGGTAACGGCTGCCATTGATGAGGCGGCGAGAACAGGTGAATCTATCAAGCTGTCCGGTATTTAAATTTTTATATTGATAATTGGAAATCATTCATGACTTTTTAATTTTCATCATGAATACATCAGGACAGGGGGGAGGGTTGATATGAGGCCGAGGGAGCACGTACTAAAGGCGGCCCGGCTTGAGGCCACCCTTGAGCGGCTGGACCGCTCTGATGACGCCGAGATGATCGTCGAGGTGTGCATGTTGGCGGCTACCCACCTCCTGAATGCAGCGCTCCATGTCCGGGGGGTGACCCACGGCCATTCGGACCAGTCCCACACTATCCGCCCCCCGCTCTCATATTTTCAAAAATCACCGGAGGCAGACCTCAAGGAAGCAATGGCACCACTGGCTTCCATCGAGGGTCTTCGCCCAAAATATGTCCGGGGTGGGGAGGTATGCGGTGCGGATATCGTCGAGAAATGCCTCCTGTCTTTTAAGGATGCGCGGGCGCGTTTTATGACAATCATCGGAAGTGCGGCGGACCCTCCCGCTTGGGAGTAGACGTGGAAAAATTTGCGAATATTTAAGGAGCAAAAATTTTGAAGGCCGAGGTGCATATTCTCAAAGCAGGGCGATTTGAGGCGACCATTTTTCGTCTTGACCCGGAGGCGGACTACGAGACGATCATCTGGGCCTCGATGCACGTCTGCACGCACTGGTTAAACGCGGCATTCCATGCCAAAAGCATTACACCGGATGACTTGGATTTTGAACACACGTTTTATCTTGAAAAAATTCCGGACCAGGAGGCTTTAAGGGCGAGCCTCGATGATGAACTCCGGGGGGTGCTCAAGGCGCTTGAGGTGTTCGAGGGGCTTAGGACGACGCATGTAAGGGGGCCGGGCCCCTATGGGCCTGCCATATGCGAAATGTCGAGTGAGGCACTTGAGCGCATCAAGGACTACGGTGAAAAAGCGGTGGGGCAGGTGTAATACTTATGTCCGATATAATTAAACTATCTACTATAATAAGCGCTTGTTTTGAGTGTTCAATCTATCGAGAAGGGCACGACGATTTTTTTTGCGGATTTAGGAGCTTTTTCACCCCTCCCGCGTTCTGCTATACGCAACACTTGCCTCCCAATTTGCCCTTGAGTTCGGGGCGAAGTTGGTGGTAACGTACAAATGTCTATACAACAAACAAGAGCTTAAAAAATTTGAGCTAGTGTTTTTCTGCTCTTTGCTCATATATGAGCGAGGGCCTTTAATTTTTTCGGGATTCTTCGGCCAATGAACAGAACGAACCTGATCGTCGGTATTGTTTTCTTCCTCTTCAGTCTTGTTTACTACTTCTACCTCATCCCTACCCAAATTGTTTTATCGACCGCTGAGAGCGAGTTCGCGGGTCGTATTTTTCGGCCTGAGACATTCCCGCAAATTACGATTGCCATTTTCGGTTTTGTCAGCGTACTTCTCGCGGGAAACGCACTCAGGGAGAAGGGAGAACCCGAGTTCATGTCCGGACAGAGCAGACGCTCTTCCTTGCAGGCTTTTTTCGTTTTTATCCTTGCGGTAGTTTATGTCTACGCCCTTGAGTGGTTTGGATTTCATCTGACCTCGCCAATATTCCTGGCGGTGCTCATTATTTTCTTTGGTACGAGGGACTGGCGTTTCGTCGCCCCAGTGGCGCTGTTGACGCCAGTTGTTATCGAGCGGCTTTTCTGGTTCTCCTTCAAGGTAGTCCTTCCCGAAGGCGAATTGTTTGTAGGAGCGTCTTAAATGGAACAAGTTTTTGAAGCTATCTGGCAGGCGATCACTCTCCAGGCGCTGATCATGGTTTCGCTCGGTGTTTTTGCCGGAATTACCGTGGGTGCGATACCGGGCCTGACAAGTGTGATGGCAATAGCGGTGCTCGTTCCCTTTTCGTTTTTCATGACGCCGATAAATGGCATTCCCTTCTTGCTGGGGATTCACAAAGGTGCCCTTTTCGGAGGCTCTATTCCGTCCGTCCTGATTAACACGCCGGGCACGGCTGCTGCTGCGGCCACCTCTTTTGACGGCTACCCTCTGGCGCAAAAGGGCGAGGCCAAGAGTGCTATCCAGATGGCACTTTACTCATCGACGCTGGGCGATACATTTAGCGACATCGTTCTTATCGTAGCGGCTTTTCCGCTTGCCGCCGTGGCGCTGCTCTTTGGGCCGACCGAGTTCTTCGCCCTCATGGTGATGGGGCTGACGATTATTTCCGCAGTGACGGGTTCTTCGGTTTTAAAGGGCTTGCTCTCTATGCTTCTCGGCATCCTCGTTGGTCTCATCGGTCAGGACATCATCTCGGGCGCGGAGCGCTTCACCTTCGGCATCGGTAACATCATGGATGGTGTGGGAACCGTTCCCATGCTCATCGGCCTGTTCGCCGTCAGCGAGGTTCTGGTCCAGTCTGAAAAAAAGCTCTCCGAGCTTTCCAACAAACCCGAAACGGCCCACCTCAAGGGGGGCAAATCGCTCGATTTGAATGAACTCGTCAAAGCAAAATGGACCATCATGCGCTCCTCGCTCATCGGCACTGCCGTTGGCGCCATTCCAGGGACCGGCGCTGCCATTGCCACATTCATCAGCTACGCGCTGGCAAAACGCGGGTCCAAGAACCCTGAGGAATTTGGCAAGGGAAGCTACGAGGGGATTGCCGCCGCCGAGGCGTCCAACAGTGCAGTGGCGGGGGCGGACCTGATTCCCACGCTGGCCTTCGGCATCCCGGGCAGCGCCTCAGCCGCCATATTGATGGGCGCGTTCATGGCCCAGGGATTGAGGCCGGGGCCTAGTCTTTTTCAAGAGCACGCCGCGACCATGTACGGAATCTTCACGCTGCTTCTGCTCGGCAATCCCATCATGTTGCTTCAGGGCAAACTGTTGACCCCCCTGTTTGCCAGAATCGTCACCATACGCCAGTCGCTTCTCGTACCCATCATCCTGCTTTTCTGTGTTGTCGGCGGATTCATCTACCAGAATAGCATCGAGGATGTGAAAGTTGCTCTAATTTTTGGCTTGTTCGGATACGCTCTTCGCAAGTTGCGATTTCCACTGGCGCCTCTTGTTATCGCCTATATTCTCACCGCCTCGGCGGAGGAGTCGATGAAGCAGGCTCTGGTACTCTCTGATGGTGATTTTACGGTCTTTTTGACTCGGCCGATTTCGGGCTTTTTTATTTTACTTAGTGTAGCGCTTCTAGGAATGGCGGTTTGGAAGCGGCCTTGGGCCGACTAACAAGCTGCCTTCACTGACACAGGAGGAGTACAATATGCTGAAAAGAGGGATTTTATGGGTAGGGGCCATGGCCGCAGCCGTGGTGCTCGTAGCAGCACCCCAGGCCGGGGCGGCGAAATATCCGATTAAGCCCATCAAGGTGATTTTGGCTACCGGCGCGGGCGGCTCGCACGACATGCACTGCCGGGCGGTGGCGAGTGTTATTCACGAATACTTGGGGCAGCCTTTTCTGTGCACGATTCGCGGCGGGGCAGGGGGCAAGATCGGCATGACCGCTCTCAAACGCTCGAAGCCCGATGGCTATACCATCGCTCTCGGCTCGAACTCTCATTTTGGAATCGCGCCCCACGCGCGCGACATGGGTTTTGATCCCAAAACAGATTTCATTCCGGTTTTCCAGGTCAATGGTTCCCCATTCATGCTCGTGACAAAAAGCACGACGCCATGGAAGACTTATAAGGACCTGATCGACGACGCCAAAAAACGCCCCGGCAAGATTTCGATCTCCTCGAACGGTGCCTGGGGCTCAAGCCATCTGGGTATTATTCAGATCATGCGGGCCGCGAAAGTCAAGTTCAAGCACGTGCCCTTCCGGGGCGGCGGCAAAGCCTGGCAGGCCATGTATGGTGGCCACACGGATTTAGGTTGGGCAAACGTAACCACGGGCGGCACCTTGGGCCGGGTCAAGAGTGGCGATCTTACCTTGATCGCCACGGCGTCCAGAAAGCGCATGCCTGAGTTTCCCAATCATCCCACGTTCTATGAACTTGGGGTAGACTATGAGTATAAATCCTGGCGCGTATTCATCGCCCCCAAAGGGGTGCCCCAGGATCGCATTGCCACTCTACAGGCGGCACTTCACAAGGCTTTAAAGAGCAAAACCCTCAAAAGACTGGTCAAAAAATTCGGCGAGAAACTTGAGCCGCTATCGGGTCCCAAACTTAAGGAAGCATACTTGGGCCAGATCGATTTTTACGGCAAAGTCTTCAAAGACATGGGATTCAAGAAGAAGAAAAAATAATTTTTTTTGTTCTAACGAAATAGAATTGACGTAAACGGGCGGGGGGATTTCCTCCCGCCCGTTTATTAAGTGGGGTGCTTGCCCCAATCAAGGGAGATATTCTGGTGGATTCAGCGGAAAAACAAGCATTGATAGATCAGATGCAAGCGGACAGAGGATGGGTTCTGCCTGAGCAGGAATTCTATATCAACAAGGACCCAGAATATCACGTCAGGCAGAGCGCTCTCTACAATCATGTAATCAAACGTGAGGGGGCACTATCCGAAAAATTCAGGGAAATGATTATCATCTCCGCCCTGTGTGTACGCTTGCCCGGTATAGAGACGGAAACCTACGTCAAGAATCACATGCGCCAGGCTCTAGATTTGGGGGCAACAGAGGAGGAAATCTTCGAGGGTGTTCAATGCCTGTTTTTCCCTGCGGGCGGCCCGTCCGTTATGATGGGCATGAAGTGTCTGAATGCTGTCCTTGAGGAAAGAAAAGCTTCTTCTTGATTTGCGAAAAAAATCTCCTTTAATTGCTTCTAGTTTGAAGTGTTTGATATCGTTCTACTAAATCAACTTAACCGGAGGAAAGAAAATGGCTGATGAAACTCGCGAGGAAAAAGTTAAGCGCATTACCGATAGAATCCACAAAGACAGAGGTTTCGTCTACGATGTACTCGGCTTCGGGGCCGAGCTTGATCCCGATTATTTCGAGGTCTACTGTCAGATGCATTGGGGCTTTTTCAAGGAAAAAGACAGACACCTTGATGCGAAAACGCGCGAGTTGATCGAAATTGGCATTCTTGCTTTTAAGGGGATGAAACACGAGGTCTACACCCACACGAAAAAGGCACTTCGCCTGGGCGCGACGATGGAAGAAGCCCTTGAGGCCTTCGAGGTGGCAAGCATCGGCGGCGGCGCCCCGGTTCTCATGGAAGGTCTCTACGCCTTAAAGCGAATTCACGATGAGCAGCAGGCCGAAAAGGAAGGAAAATAATCATGGCCGGATCACAGGGAATTTCGACGGAATCGAGAATCCCGTTTTTGTCGCTCGATACCGCCGAGGGTGAATCCAAGAACGTGCTGGCGGGTGTGACAAAGCTCCTTGGGCGGGTGGCCAACTCTTATGCTGTGATGGCCCATCAGCCCTATGTGGCCAAGACGATTCTTCCGCTCACGGTCTCGCTCATGCGCGAGGGGCTGGGCACGACGCTATCGTCAAAACTCAAGGAGATGGCTGTCGTGAAGACGAGCCTTCTGAATGGCTGTGATTACTGACTGGCGCACAATACTTCCCTGGGCAGGGCGCTAGGTATCACGGATGAGCAGTTCGAGGCCATTCACTCGGATGCATATATGGACTCGCCCCACCTCTCGCCGCGCGAGAGGGCCGCTGTACTGTGGGCCGAGCACGTAACTTTGAACACGGCAAAGGCACGCGACGACGTTTTCGAGGAAGTGCATCGCCTTTATTCGGACGCCGAAGTCGTCGAGCTTACGATGGTCATCACCTATTTCAACATGCGGAACCGTTTTCAGGATGCGCTTCGAATTCCGCTGGAAACAGATGGCCGGGTGGAGAGTATTTCGAAATCACTTCACCAGAAAACCGATGACATGAAAAACTATTTCGCCGGGCTGGCCGAGAATTGGCCGGAAGAATTCCCTCAGGCGACGGAAGAATAATCCGGGGCGCCTTGCCGGAGTGGCCGGCTGGGGCGGTTTCGATTTGGCAGGGATGTTATAATCGTCAGGCAATTTAGTTTGGTAGTTATTTTTCGTAGCAGATGGGTGTGGTTAAGGAAGTGAACATGGAAGCCAAGCCAGGGACATTCGAGACTCGCCAGCATAGCTCCCACTGGGGTGCTTTCAGCGCCGAGGTGCGCGATGGCCGGATGGTGGGCACGGCCCCATTTGGAACAGATACCGATCCCTCGCCTTTAATCGAGTCGATTTCGGATGCAGTCTATTCCGAGAGCCGGGTGGCGCAGCCGATGGTGCGCGCGGGGTGGCTGGAGAAAGGCCCGGGTAGCGGTCCTGGGCGACGGGGCAGCGAGCCCTTTGTTCCCGTTTCATGGGATAAAGCCCTTGACTTGGTTGCCGCCGAGATTCGCCGCGTCAAACAAGAGCACGGCAATGAGTCGATCTTCGCTGGATCCTACGGCTGGGCCAGCGCCGGGCGTTTTCATCACGCCAAATCCCAACTCAAGCGCTTCATGAATCTCCAAGGCGGCTTCACCGATCAAACAGAAACCTACAGCAACGCTGCCGGCTCGGTCGTCATGCCCTATATCCTGGGCAACGAGAATTACATCCGGCAGACCTCCTCCTGGGACGGGTTGGTGCGCGACTCTGAATTGATCGTCTCCTTCGGGGGAATTGGCCTGAAGAACTTACAGGTAAAGCATGGTGGTGGCGGCGAGCACCGCGAGGAGAGTTTTTTACGGCAGGCTCGCGAATCTGGAGTCGAGTTCATTAACATCGCGCCCCTTCGCGATGATGTGTCAGAGTTTTTGGAGGCCCAGTGGCTAGCGCCAAGGCCCAATACTGACACCGCCCTCATGCTGGGCATCGCCCATACGCTCGCCACCGAAGGGTTGCACGATAAAGATTTCCTCGCGCGCTATTGCACGGGCTATGAGAATTTCGAGGGCTATTTAACCGGAGGCTCGGACGGTGTGCCAAAGGATGCCGAATGGGCGGCAGGAATTACGGAAATATCCCCGGATACAATTCGCTCGCTCGCCCGGCGCATGGCTAAAAAACGCACGATGATCATGACCACATGGTCTCTCCAGCGGGGAGATCATGGCGAGCAGCCCATCTGGATGACCGTCACTCTCGCCGCCATGCTGGGTCAAATTGGTCTTCCGGGCGGTGGCTTCGGATTCGGCTACGGCAGTATGGGCGGCACTGGTAATCCTGGCGCGGGCGCTCCGGGCCCACCAATGATTCCTGGCGGCGAGAATAATATCGGCAGTTCCATCCCCGTCGCGCGCATCTCCGACATGCTTCTTAATCCGGGTGGGCGCTACGACTATCGGGGCGAGGCACACACCTATCCCGAGATTCAACTTGTCTATTGGTGCGGAGGCAACCCGTTTCATCACCACCAGGATCTCAACCGCCTCATCGAGGCCTGGCAGCGCCCTGAGACGATCATCGTCCACGAGCCCTTCTGGACGGCGACAGCCCGCCACGCCGATATCGTGCTTCCGGCGACGACGAGCCTTGAGCGCAACGATATTGGCGCCTCGCCGCTAGATCGATATTTCGTCGCGATGGAAAAGGTCATTGAGCCTGTAGGGGAGGCAAGGGATGATTTTCAAATATTCTCTGAACTTGCCGGACGCTTGGGGACACGCGAGGCCTTCACCGAGGGACGCAGCGAGATGGAATGGATTAGGCATCTTTACGACATCGGCCGCGAGCGGGCGGGCGAGCGTTTGATGGAATATCCTGAGTTCGATGACCTATGGGACAAGGGCCACTTTGAGATTCCTGCTCCTGAAAAACCGCACATAATTCTTGAAAAATTCAGAGCCGACCCGATTGGGCAAGCGCTTAAAACGCAGTCGGGGAAAATCGAGATTTTCTCGAAAACCATAGACGCGTATGGCTACGATGATTGTCCGGGGCATCCCACCTGGCTAGAGCCCGCAGAATGGCTTGGCGGTGAGCAGAGCGCCCGGCATCCCCTTCACATGATTTCAAATCAACCCTCTACTCGCCTTCATAGCCAACTTGATCCCTCCGGGGTGAGTAGTGATAGCAAGATTCAAGGAAGAGAGCCTGCGCGTCTTCATCCCAAGGACGCGGCCAGGCGGGGCATCGCCGAGGGCGATATTGTGCGCATCTTTAATGATCGGGGCGCAATCCTGGCCGGGGCCGTCATCTCTGAGGACCTACGCCCAGGTGTCGTACAGATTGCCACGGGGGCCTGGTTTGACCCCATTTCACAAGGAGAAGCCAAGGACAAAGGCGCTCTCGACTGCCACGGGAACCCCAATGTCCTCACCCTCGACAAAGGGACCTCAAAGCTCGCCCAGGGGCCCATTGCCCACAGCGCGCTGGTTGAAATCGAGCGTTGGGAGGGGAAGCTCCCTGAAATTACAGTGTTCCATCAGCCAGCCACGGCAGCAGGCGATTCTTAACACGGCGTTTTTTCATATCCGAAATTTATTCAGATTATTTTCCTAGGAGGAATTCTGCGTGGACAAACCAATAAACCCATGGGATGAGAAGAGTAATCTTGAGCGCACCGATTTGCCCTCGGGTGGCTACGCCCTGACGATGGAGGCTGACACCGAGACTGTAGAGGGCCAGCACCAACTGAAAGTCGGTCGTGCCCGAATTCACGAGGTCTACTGCGATGAGCCGCCTCGTCTCGGGGGTGAGGACCGCTATCCTCAGCCGCTTACCTATATCGCCATGGGGGTGGGTTTTTGACTGCTTACCCAGCTTGCGCGGTACGCGCATATGATGAAAACCCCCTTCACCAAGGCTAGGTGCCGGGTGGGGTTCGATTGGTTCGTGCGGGGCTCGGTGCTCAGGGGAGATATCGAGTCCGGAGCCACCGCCATGCGATCTCATTTCGAGGTCGAGTCCGATGAGCCGCGCGATAAGGTGTTGAAGCTCATCCGAAACGCCAAGCGGGGCTGTTATGCCGAGGGTATGGTCTCGACCGCGATTCCTATCACGAGTACCGTTGAGCTTAACGGTGAGAGCATCACTCTCTAAGGAGAGCTGATGGCACAATCGCGTGCTCTCTTTTTGAGCTGAGCTCTTGCGGTAGATTTGGTAGGTTGACTAGAATTTACTTTCGATTTTCTTTGGAAATATTTGACACTAAAAATCCAATCCATACAGATTTAATGTGATGCTTGAGGTTCTTTCTGCGGCTTTTTTCGTGTCCTAAAAAGACCCTCGAAGCGTCTTCCCACTGTAATAAGAAGGAAAAGGAGTTGTATTGGCAGGAAGATTCGCAAGATAAGTGAGAGTCCTCGGCCCACGGCGGTGGCGGGTTCATATTTCCCAGATAACAGATAAGTAGCGTCGAGTAGGGTGAATTTTCCTGCATACAAGAATATTTCAGGCAATGAGGCCTTCGAGTTGGGGCAGGCTCCGGCCTCGCCCTCAAGTACCCCGATTCTCCTGAATGGCGAATTGTTGTGGCGCGAGCAGGGAAAACTAGCTATGTTGGCGTTTCTCTCATAGGAATGATGGATGCCGAGCAGGCCCTGGAGGAGAATCACGGCAACAAGGGCCGCCAGCATGATTTTCAGGGTATTTCCCGCCCGGACCCCGTAGCCCCCAAGCGTGCGATAGAGACCGAGCGCCCTGGCCACGATTTGCGGCCTGATGCCGCCTGATTCTCCTGTCGCCTTCAGTAATATTCTGCGTCTTCGGTATTCTAATTCGGCCCACCGGAATTTGCTGGCCTCGCTGTAGTCCAGGTTCATTGAATAGCTTTCCTTGAGTTCGCGGCATAACTCCTCAAGCCATACTAAAGTTCCCTCATCGGCGATCTCTTGAAACTCCCCGTTTTCAATACGCCCCGGAAAAACCAAATTGCCGTTTATGTCATTGGGCCAGATAACACCTGAAAACGAAATGGCTGAAAGCTTGGTGCCGAAAAAAGAGGCGCGCTCAAGGCTGAGGTTAGTAAAGGAGAGCCATGAATGCGCCGCCAATTTCAAGCTCTCAAAACTGATCGTGCTCCTTGTGTCGCACTGAAAGACCCGGAGGGGGGAGGCTTCGATTTTACCGGCAAATTGAAAGTTTCCCTGGACCTGAAGCCTCGAAAAACTTGCAGACCCGTGGAATTTGCATCCCCAAAATCCTGATTCTCCGTTGAACGAGGCGCCGGTGAACCAGGCCCCATCGCCGAAAACATTCTCGACAAATAGCGTCCGCTCCCCGAAGCGGGCTCTCTCGAATGAGGTGTCCTCTCCAAATTCGCTTCCCATATACGTCGTGTCATCGCCGAATTCAGCGCCGTCGAATATGGCTCCCCGATCGAATTTCGTGCCGAAAAAGCTTGTTTCGTGGCTGAATTTTGTTTGGATAAAAGAGGCGCCCTCGCCAAACGAGGAGCCGTCGAAAGAGGCGCCCGCATCGAATTGCGCCCCACCGAAAGAGGCGCCATCACCGAAATGGGCTTGGTCGAGTAGGGCTCTTTTGCCAAAAGTGGTCCAGTGGAAACGAGCGCCGCCCTCGAATTTTGTCCGGGTGAAACACGCGCCCTCCCCGAAGGCGGAATAATGAAAATCGACGGGTGGCACATCTTGACCATTAAAAAAGGAAAAATCGTCTGGAAAGACAAATCCCCTGCAATTCAGGCGCTCATCGAAATTGTTTTCCCGGATTTTCCTTTTATAAAGAGCGAGAAATTCCTTGAAGCGGGAGAGGAAGAACCTGTTTTTTCGTCGCTTGCCTTCGAGGTCCTCGGGGGCCCAATGGAATATGCAAAGACACTCGCCCTCCAGGGCATCGAACTCTCCTGGGTGGGGGCAGTGTTTGTCCCCTGTAAATCCCTTTTGTGAGAAATCACATCTGGGAAGATCAGATCTTTTGTCCGCCATGCTCTACTTGTCCTCGGTAAACCTAGTCCGTTCGGTAGCGGAGAGAGACGGTCTGGCTCGATTTATTCCAGGCGGGCACGACAGTTGAATGGGGCCCAGGGCGCCCGCCCGCGACGAGAAGGATGATATCTTCTGGAACGTGAATCATCGGGACCATGCTTTCATCGTCGTTCAGGTCCACCCAGTCGGGCCAATCCACCTTTCCCCCACCGTGATAACGCCCACCTAGTTTCATCAACTTGAGGGGCAGGCGCGCCTTCTCGAAAAGTATCTGCTTGACCTCATCGCGCGACAGACCAGCACGCTTAAAAACCGCGCTGTGGTCGGGGCTGATGGCGACGACCATGTTCTGGCGCATGTAGGAATTGGACATTCCCATCGAACTCATCGCCGAGGCAATGGTGGTGAGGAGCCCATCGGGCTCGGCGCTTGAATCGTCGAAGGCCTGCCTGGGCTGTTCTGCCGGATAGAGGGTGACAACGTCATCGCCCCCGGAGAACCCACGGTCAACGGCGAGCGGGTGCCATGGGCTCATCTCCTCGTTTTCCCTGATGCAGAAGGTGTATTTCACCGGACTTCCAAAACAACTCATGTCAGATATCCCCGGGAGGCCGCCCCCCAGATTCATCAAGATAAGCCTAATTGCCCGACCGATGGTGGCATTGGCACGAAATCCGGGGCCAAAGCAGCCCGAGCCTCCGTGAAGGCCAATTTTCATTGCATAGGGGCCGTTGAAGATGATCATGGGGCCGCCGGGCCCCATCGTTCCTTGAAGGCCATTAATGTTGAATTCCTCAATGAGCATGGCCTCGACGGCGCCAAGAAGGGCGGGCAGATAATCGGGCCTGCACCCCGCCATGACGGCGTGTTGGGCCACTCCCTCGACGGTGGCCTCGTTGTGGGCCGGGGGCACACCGCCCAGCGATTCATCCGGCTCGCGGCTGGTGCCGCTTAGCATCCACTCGATGCGCTCGGCGGTTGGTGTCACCACAGGTAAGCCATCCGACCAGGGGCGATCGAAAAAATATTCAAATGGGTCGGTTGTTTCATCCATGGACAGGAATCCTTTCTTCTCTCTGGTTTAGTGAAAATCTAGTTTATTTTAATGCTATAATAATGAAAACACGACTCTGGTCTTATATGAGGCCAAATATTGACCCCTTTTTCAGCGGCTGTGCGCTAGATAAATCCTCGAGAGGAGGAATCATGGCAGATCGCCCGACAGAAATGGACGATTTTTTGAACGATCCCCGGATGGTAAGGATTTCCACGACCAAGGGGGATGGTTCGCCGCATGTCGTTCCCCTTTGCTATAAATTCCATCCCGAGGACGGAACGTTTTTCATCAGCACAGGCGCGGACTCGGTTACGGTGAAGAATTTAAAGCGCAACCCGGCGGTCTCCCTTTGTATTGATGATGCCGAATTTCCATTCCGCGCGGTTATCATTGAGGGGGCGGCTGAGATTTCCGATGTTTTGGGAAAGGATCATGAGGGGCTTAAGATCATCATCGACCAGTTTTTTGGCCCGGACATGTGGGAGAAATACAAAGATGGCCCCGTTGCCCAGAAAATTAGGGTGCGACTGAAGGTGAAGCCGAATAAATGGAAATGGTGGGATTACCGAAGGAATTTGTCGGGCTCGGCGAAGATAGGATAGGGGAGAAATGAAAATATTTTCGTGGCTAAGATTTGGGCCGTTTTTCCTCGTGTTGCATGTCTTGTGGATTTTTTCGGGTGTCGGGCCGCAAACCGCCTTTGGGGCGCCCGTTGAGGGGAAGGGCAAGTACGCCGGTATGGTTCTGATTCCGGCTGGGCCGTTCACGATGGGGCGAAACGGCGGGCCTCCGGACGAGAAACCGGCACATAAGGTGCATTTGCCTGCCTATTATATCGACAAGAATCTTGTCACCTGGGTGCAGTACGCCGAATTTATTCGAAAAAAGGGGCCCACCGGGCCCAAGGGCGAAATGTATCTCGATGTCGAGGACCAGGACAATCGAATTCTTTTCGATAAGGATAGCTGGGCTGTCGAGAAGGGGTTCGAGAAATTTCCGGCCGGCGAATTGGCTTGGCATGGGGCGATTGCCTACTGCAAATGGAAGGGCAAGCGTTTACCTAGCGAGGCGGAGTGGGAAAAGGCGGCAAGAGGCACCGATGCCCGTCTCTATCCTTGGGGAAACCAAAAGCCTGCCAAGGATTTGGCTTTTTTCGGAAGCTATCGCAATGATGTGGCGCCGGTGGGTCGGTATCCCAAGGGGGCGAGCCCTTATGGTGTGCTCGACATGGCGGGCCAGGTTTGGGAATGGACGCGCTCGCTCTACCGGCCCTATCCCTACAAGCCCAAGGATGGGCGCGAGAGTTTTAAGGTGCACGATGGTCGCGTGGCGCGTGGAGGTAACACCTCAAGCGACAATGCGGGGCTCACATCGACCTCTCGGGTTCCGGTTTATCCAGAGCGTCTCGATGGGGGGCACCGTTACTTTGGCTTCAGGTGCGCCTCGAAGACAGAACTATTGCTTTAGTCTGAATACTAGCTGGCCTCAAGCGTGCTCGGCCCTGGCCTTTTCGATCGCCCAGAGAAAGAATTTTTCATGCTCACCCGGGACTTCAATATCATCTGTTAGCACTTGGTACGTTGCGAGGATTTTTTCCTTCACCAAGGCGCGCTGGGTCGGGTCCGTCCCGAACCTGATACTGAGGTCCACATATTCCTCTGGCGATGAAGCCACGCAATCCATTACGCCCATCTTTCGATATATGCCATAAAGATACCGACCTCGTAAAAACTTATCCGGCATGGTGACCAAAGGGGTCCCCATAGTGAAAGTCTCAAAAGCCGTGTTCCCACCATTGTAGTGAATGGGGTCAAGGGCGACATCACATAGAGAGATTAAATTGAGCAAATCCTCCCTCGGCATTCCGGGGAGGATGCGAATTCGATCAATCCCGTCTGGAATCGATTTCTCGAACCGGCTCATCAACATTTCACTCCTCTTGCCCGAGGACGTATCGACCAACAATAAAATTCCCTTTGGGTCCTGCCGGAGAATTTCATTCAATATCGTATCGAAATCAGGGTGGAATTTCAAGAGATTCTGGAAGCACGAATAAATGTTGTCAGACGAATCGAGACCGAAGTGGGTTCTGTCTTTAAGGGGAGAGGGTAGGTCGGGGCGGTAATAAGAGGGCAGTGAATCGATGAGGTAAAGCTCCTCCCGGTAATGCGCCTGCGCATTATCGATCTCGGCCATCTTACTTGAGATGAAATAATCCATGTTCGGAATCCCTGACGTGACGGGGAATCCATGTGAGGTGCACTGGACGGGAGCCAAGCGGAAAAAAGGTAGGAAGTAATTCAAGGAATCCGAGCCTGCCTCGTAATAATAGAGTAAATCAAACGCTCTTTCCCTGATGATTTCCGCAGCCTTACAAAAATCGAAAGGAATGATGCAGTAGTCTGAAATTTGGGCGTGAATCTTATTTGAAATCGTTGTGCGGGCTTTTTCAGTACATATAATTGAAATTTTCATTTTTTCGGGGGATAAATTATTCAGTACTCTGCCAAATGTCCGTAAGAAAATTCCTTCATGCTTATCTGTCACAACTACCCCTATTCTCGGGGTGCCCGATGAAGCGGGGGGCTGGTGGCAAGGGAAGGAATTGGCAAACAAATCGGCATATTTTGAACGAATTTCCAAATCGTTCCGTCCGTGATATGCAAAAAAGAAGGGCGGCTCTTTTGCCCATTGCTGAATATCCCTAAGTTCTAACTGATTAGTCTGCAAGCTTAATTCATTTATGGTTTTTTCTAGTTGAGAGCGACATCTGTCAATTTCTTGGACATCCATCATTATCGGAGGGCAGATAGTGCTTTTAATAAGCTTGAGCAGCGGATTGTCCGGTAAACTATCGATGGCTCGATCATAGCTCGACACGGCCTCGTCGGTCCGAGCTTGGTTTTGAAGCATATTCGCCATAAGTATATGGGCTTCGGTAAATTTAGGCTTAAGGCGAACGGCTTCCTGACAGCAAGCCATCGCCTCCTTAATTTGGTTCTTGTGAAAAAGAGCTTGCGCAAGATTGTAGTGGGCATCGAAATGGTCGGGTTGCTGGCGAAGGACTTCCCTGAAAATTTCCTCAGCTTCCGAGGCTTTTTCCTGATCCCATAAAATTACGCCTATGTTGTGGTTTGCTTCGATGTAATTGGGGTTGAGGCGAAGGGCCTCACGAAAAGATACGATTGCCTCATCTAGTTGGCCGCTTTCTTTGAGGGCGAGGCCTAAATTATGGTGGATTTCGGCGATTTCCGGATTAAGGCGAATCCCTTGGCGCAAACTCTCGACAGCCTCCTGAAGCCGCCCCAGCGCTTTGAGGGCATTGCCTAAATTGTTGTGCGGATGAACGAAATCGGGGTTGAGCCTGATGGCCTCCCGAAAACTACCGGTCGCCTCCTCCATAAGGTTCAGCCCCATCAAAGCCTCTCCCTTGTTGTTGTGCGCATCGAAGAAGCCAGGATTGATTTCAAGGGCAACGCGGCAACTCTCCAGGGCGTCTTCGAATGATCCTCCCTTTATCTGAACAAGGGCGAGATTGCACAAATAAACGTGCTCGGATGGATTTGCCGCCACAGCCCGAGAAATGTAGTCGATGGCAAGCGTGGCATTTTCGCTCTGGTAGGCGAGCATGCCGAGAAAATGCAGCGCCTCATGGTGGTCTGGTTTTAAGGCAAGAAGCTCCTGGCAAGCTTTCTCGGCCTCCTCTTTTCTGCCAGCCCCATAATGAACAAGGGCAGTTTCCATCGAAAGGTTAGGGTTCAATTGAGTCAATTCCTGAATTTATTTGCCATTTTGACAGGTCGGCAAATTTGCTCGTTATTGAAGGGCGAGTGAAAAATATCTCTAAGAAGAAAACACCGGGCTCTCAACAAGAATCATACGGCCATACGATACCATCCTTTTTGATTTGGCCATTCAGTTTAATAAAAAAATACAGAATTTCCCACATATTATTGGAACAATAATAATTTAGCACCCCATACTCATTCCAGGCCAGAAAGTTTTCTCAAGAACTAATTCGAAGATAGAAAGTTGCTATATGCTCCGGCAGCGGACGTTATTGTGGTTATTTGGACTTGCGGGTGTGGCGATGAACGCAATATTACCTGAGATTTTGATTACGCGTGAGGCATAAATTCCTCTCTCAATTAAAGGGGTCCCTTAGAGAGAAGTTTAAATAGGGGGTAAGAGAAAAATTTACGAGAGGAAGTATCGTAGATTTAACTTTATTTGTGAAAAGAGCTAGAAGGGACCATTAACAATATTTCCTCGCAGTGGTTCCTCGGGTTTAGCACCCATGATCAGAACTGCTGGAGGTAGAGGGTCTAGACCATCCTTGGCCCGGGTGTTCTGGAAATCATTTGCAGTCGAATTGTTTGTCTGAGATCTCTTTATTACAGATTTCTCTTGGCAGGGTAATCACGCTATTTTCAAGCGGATGTATTCAGGAGTTCGCCACGCGCAGAGTCGGCATCCGAGACAGGAGGGGGGCCTCCGCTCTCGAGTTGTTGAGCGGCTTCAAGACTTGCCTCAGTCGCAGTCGCGGGTGCATTTTGCTCGGTTGGGGGAGGGGCAGCCTGAACTGGGGGGGGGCTTACCGATGAGACTTCCATGATTGTCTATCCTTTCTGATGCATTTTTAAAGAGGTCCGTATGGTCGATTTGCTCGTGAAAACCAATTTAAGGCCAGATAGCCTGAGCAGGGAGAGCGCCAACAGAGGAGTTCTCCTCACATGCAAACTAACTTTCGGCCAGGGCACTTATGTTATGAACTTGTAAGGAAAGAGTAATTTTTTGATTTATTGAAGTTGTGTTTACGCCATTAAATTTGCTTAAACGCTGTATTTAAAAGCTTAGGTTATCTTTTCAGCGGGCCACACTCGGATGGTGTAGAATAAAGGCTAAAGCTATGGGAGAGCACACTTGAGCAAGGTTAATTTGGTATCGATAGAATTTGGAGTGGATGAATGATACGTGTTTGTTTAAAAAAAATGTCTTTACTGAGGCTAACCGCACTGAGGTCGGTCGCAAGGTGTTTGGTGGTATTGGTACTGGCCACCGCCCTTGGGGGGTGCGCTTTGATGGAGAACAAACTTGAATCCATCGAGGTCAGCCTCGTGGATGTGGCCCCAAATGGCATTACGCTACTTGAGCAGCGCTTCGAGGTAACCATCAGGGTACGCAATCCAAATGAGGTCGCCATTGCCGCGACGGGCCTGCGCTTCACCCTCGAATTGAATGGCGTGCGTTTCTTGAGAGGACTCTCAAGCGGAGCCTTTAAGGTGCCTCGGCTGGGCGAGATCCTTGTTAAGACGCACGCCACGATATCTGCTTTTGACATGCTTCAGCAGATCGCCGTCCTTGGTAGGGGGCGGAGCTTCACCTACCGCCTCAAAGGAACCCTATTCAGGGACGAATTTCTCCGCCCCCGGCTCCCTTTCGAGAACCAGGGCCGCCTCGATCTTCCTGGCCTTCTTGGTGCGGTCAAGGAGCCTGCTGGGGGCAATCGCTAGCCAATTTCTTGTAGCGAAACCCTACTTTTTATAGCCCTTGCCCATGATACATTTCTCAAACGGCACGCCCGCCGTGGACGTATAGGTGCGCTTGGAGACATATGCCACCGGCTTCTCGTCAAGGCCTTTACCCTCGTACATCAGTCCGCCCGCGCCGGCGCACTCTTTCAGGTCGGCCGCCGCCTGCTTCATTCCCACGCCTGTCTTCGACCAGGTGGTCGTCGAATTGGCGCAGCCCACGGCGAATCCGGCAAGAATCGCCACGAGGACTATTTTTCGGCAATTGCGCATTTCAAAATTCTCCTCTTAAGAACAATATTCATGAATTACCGTACTTTTGAAACTGTTTAGGTAATATAAACCATTTTGGAGAGCAGATCGAGAGTGAATTGTAATTTCTTAGACCGCCAGATATCCTCCGTCCACTACCAGATTATGTCCGTGCACATAGGTCGAGCGCCCGGAGGCGAGGAACATGATGGCCTCGGCAATCTCCTCAGGCTCCCCGAAGCGGGGCAGGGGCATCTGGGCGGTGCGGTGGCTCTCAATTGTGGGGTCGGCCGCGATGAGCTCGCGCATCCCCTCGGTCATGATGGGGCCCGGCGCCACCGCGTTCACATTAATGTTCTCGGCCGCCAGATCAAAGGCCAGCGCCCGCGCCATGTTCACCACCGCGCCCTTGCAGGTGCAGTAGACTGAAAAATTTGGCGCCGCCGCAAAGCCGAATGTCGAGGAGATAAGAATCACCTTGCCGGCGCCTCTTTTTCGGAACTCGGGCACCGCTCGCTGGACCGAGAGAAAATAACCCTTCACGTTCACCGAGAGCGCAAGGTCCAGATCTGCCTCGGTCACCTCCATCATCGGCTTTGTCGGCCTGTGAATAGCGCCCGCCACAAGAATGTCGAGCCCACCGTATGCCCGGGAAGTCTCTTTGATCATCTTTTCAATATCGGCGAGCTTGCCGCAGTCGGCGGTGATGCCCGTCATCTGCCCGCCCGCGTCTTTAATCTCAGCGGCCAGCGCCGCCAGCCGGTCTCCGTCGAGATCGGCCACCGCCACCT
>JABJAL010000087.1 GCA_018669005.1 Nitrospinaceae bacterium | reverse complement strand
CTCGCGAAATCATTCAAAAGAGGTATCTGGGGCAATGAGTTCCCGGACCCGAAAAAAGCCGACAAATTCGAGGACCCCCCGTTCCGGCGCGAAAGAGGTGTTTTTCGCTAGCGCCGAAAAAGATACGGTCACCCTCCCGTACCTTTCGCATTCCAATACCGCAAAAAAAGCACCCATAATGAATGAGCGCGCAGAACAGACTTTGATCACATCCCGTCCTTGGGGCGTTTAGGGCCTGTAGAAATATGTTTTGACAAGCTTTGGCTCCTCCTGCACGGGCCAAACGAGAAATCCTTTTTCCCGCATGATGTCGATTCCGGGTGCAGGAAGAAACGTGGTGATAAGCTCAAGTATTTCCCCTTGCCCAAGATGTGATGCCGCTCGGGTTACGCTGTTCAGGGTCATCTCGTCCGAGTCGGGGGAATGGGATTCATCGATTGACGCGCCAACTTTCGTGATATCGAACCACTCCGGTCGGGACGTAAAATAACCCTTCCCCTCTTCGGCCTCATCGAGGATCGTGGGCTCCTGGCCCACCTCGGCCCGGAGTCGATTAACGATTATTTCAACGGAAATGCGCCCTACTGCAGCGGCCTGCCGCAGCGTGGCCACCTTCCCGACGCTTTTTCTGAGAAGGGGGTTTTTCAGTTTTTTAAATGGCGGGGCCATTCCGATAAGAACATCCTCAAGCTCCGGATAGTGCTCGAGCAATTCTCCCACCTTGGACGATGGCTCAATGGGAAACGCTTCTGCCATTTTCCGTCCTCGGTTGAATAAATCCGAATATGGCACCAGAACTTCTTGTGGGCCGCAATAAGCCCTGCAATCTCATAGGCAATCAGGATCTAATCATTCACCCTACCATCAAGCATCCACGGATTTGGGTGGGTCGCCGCCGCCACTCTTGGGCATGGTGTCCCCCATCAAAAACGGGGTGATCAGGTCCATCGGCAGCGGGAAGACGATGGTGGAATTGTTTTCGGTGGCCACCTCGGAGAGGGTTTGAAGGAAGCGCAACTGAAGCGCGCCGGGCGCCCTTCCGATGATTTGGGCGGCCTCGGAGAGGCGCTCACTGGCCTGGAATTCACCCTCGGCGTGAATCACCTTCGCGCGGCGTTCGCGCTCGGCCTCGGCCTGGCGAGCGATAGCCCGCTGCATCTCCGTGGGCAGATCAACGTGCTTAACCTCGACATTCGTCACCTTGATGCCCCACGCGTCGGTCGCCTGATCTAAAAGCTCCTGAAGCTGGACGTTGATCTTATCGCGCTCAGAGAGAAGATCATCGAGATCCATTTGCCCCAACACGCTACGCAGCGTGGTCTGACTCAACTGCCCGGTGGCGTAAAGAAAATCCTCAACCTCGATAACGGCGTGCTCGGGGTTCAGGACACGGAAGTAAACCACCGCGTTCACCTTCACCGAAACGTTGTCTTTCGTGATGATGTCCTGTGAGGGCACATCCATCGTAACAAGCCGCAGGCTGATGCGCACGATTCGATCGATCACCGGCAGAACGATGATCAGGCCGGGCCCTTTCGTCCGGAGAAACCGGCCGAGCCGGAAAACAACCGCTCGCTCGTACTCGTTCAGAACCCGGATGGCACTGAAAAGGAACAGGCCCACCACCGCAACAATGACGATCAATGTATAGCTCATATTATTTACCCCTCTCTGGCTACTCGAAGTTTAAGGCCATCCATGGAAACGACCCGGACTTTTCCCCCGGCCTCTATTTCTTCCTCGGAATCCGCCGTCCAGATTTCTCCGTGCACAAAAACCTTCAACTTCCCGTTATCCGATGAGCGGACAACACCGATCATATCGATCATGCCTTCGGCGCCGCTCACCGGCGCCGTTTGTTGGACCCGAAACCCCAGACCGACAATCCACACGAAAAACGCCGCCGTGCCCGCAACAGCAGGAAGGATTACCGTAAGGCTGATCTGAAGATAGGGCTCGGGCGAGTCGATCAACATGACAGAGCCCAGCGTCATTGCCACGATCCCGCCGATAGTCAAACCGCCATAGCTCACCACCGTAATCTCAAGCAAGAACATGATAACGGCCAGCCCCATCAAGAGCAGCCCCACATAATTTATCGGAAGAACTTTCATCGCATAAAGCGCCAAAAGAATGCTGATAGCGCCCACAACGCCGGGCAGGATATTGCCCGGGTTCGACAACTCGAAAAAGAGTCCGTACATCCCAAGCAGCATCAAAATATAGGCAATATTCGGATCGCTCAGCAGGGAGAGGACCTGATCCCGCCAGGTTCGATCAAGAGAGACCACCTGCGCATCGCGCGTGGCGAGGACAACCTCTTGACCCGAGGCGAGCTTTATCTTCCGACCATTCAGGGCGAGCAGCAGCGACTTTACATCCACCGCGACTAGATCAATGACCTTGAGCTTGAGCGCCTCGGCCTCGTCCACTGAAACGGCTTCTCGAACAGCACTCTCGGCCCACTCGGCGTTGCGGCCCATCCGGGTGGCTATTGATCGGGCGAAAGCCGCAACATCGTTCATCGCCTTGTTGCGCATGTCGCCCTCAATCTGCTTGCCGCCCCCTGCAACGGGGCTCGCTGCTCCGATGTTCGTGCCAGGGGCCATGGCCGCGATGTGGGCCGACATGGTGATGAATGTTCCGGCCGAGGCGGCCCGTGCGCCGCCAGGCGCAACAAAAACGGCCACCGGGGTACTGGAAGCGAAAATCAACTTAACAATGGCACGCGTGCTCGATACCAGCCCGCCAGGCGTATCGAGCCGAATCACGAGAAGCTGCGCCCCCTGGAGCCGGGCCTGCTCTAGCGCATGACTCACATATGACGTGGAACCCGGAGATATGGCGTCCTCTACATCAATTACCAGGACAGGCTGCCCTCCCTGGGCAAACAGCGAATGGGCGCTTGCAAGGCTCAACAGAAGCGATCCCGCCAAGAATAAAGCGAGATGTAGCCGCCTCACGTTTTTTAAAAATTCACGGCTTCCGGTCATATACATCCCTTCCCCATATTCCGGTAAAACATATTAAGCGGCCCCCAATGCCTACTGTAAGTTTAACACAAAGATTCGCGTGCCACTGAATCGTCTTTTTGAGCATCTTTGAACCACGCAGGCCCGACTCTATCAAGAAACCTCCAGAAGCACCTCGTCCACTATTTCCACCGCCGTATCGATCTGCGCTTCATCAATCACGAGGGGAGGCAAGAAGGCCAGCACGTTTCCATAGTGCCCCCCTGGATAGAGGAAAAGACCTTTTTTAACCGCCAACTCGCTCACCTTCTTTGCGATAGAGAGCGGCTCGCGACTCTGTCGATCTGAAACCAACTCGGCCGCCACCATGAGGCCACGTCCCCTTACCTCGCCGACCATTGGATGACGCTCGGCTAGCTCACCAAGGCGCTCTAGAAAATAGCCCCCCATCTGGCCCGCGCGCTCGGCGAGATTTTCATTTTCATAAACCGAGATTGAAGCCAGACCGGCGGCACACGCCATGACGTTTCCAGCATAGGTTCCGGTTTCACTACCTGGGGCCGAGGCATCGGTAATTTCGGCACTGGCAACACACGCAGAGAGCGGAAGGCCGCCCGAGAGCGATTTTCCCATGACAATAATATCGGGCTCGACGTCCTCGTGCTGATAGGCAAACATTTTTCCGGTTCTTGCAAATCCGCTCATCACCTCATCGACGATAAGAAGAACGCCGTGGCGGTCGCAGATTTCACGAAGGGCTTTTAGAAACCCCAGGGGGGCCGGAATCATCCCACCGTTTCCTTGCACGGGCTCAATCATAATGGCGGCGACCTCGCCCCATCCGCTCACCGGGTTTTTCAAAAACTCCTCGATGTAGGCCGCCGTTCCGGCGATGCACCCCTCGGAGTCGCTCCCGAACGGGCTCCGGTAGAGATAAGGGTAGGAAACATGGTGCGCCCCCGGCACAAGAGCGCCCAACCCCTCACGCTGAGTCTTGCGCCCCATGAAAGGAAGCGAGCCCAGGGTGCGACCATGGAAGCCGCCTGTGAACCCGACGACTTCTTGGCGCCCGGTGGCCCTGCGGGCTAGTTTCAAGGCGGTCTCGACCGCCTCGCTGCCCGAGGTTCCGAAAAGAATTTTACGAGGCGTTTGCCCACCCACCAGCGAAATGATCTTCTCCTCAAGGTCGAGCCGGACGCTAGAGCCCAGCGACATGGCCTGATGCAGCTTTCCGGCCTGCGCCTGGAGTGCCTCGACGACCGTGGGGTGGCAGTGCCCTGCGTTGAGCGAGCCAAACCCTGCTACAAAATCGAGAAAGATGTTGCCGTCCACATCCTCGACCGAGGCGCCCAGGGCACGCTCGACCATCACGGTGTCGGGGCTCATCCCACGGGACAAACCCGCCTTGCCCTCGAAGCGGCCAAGACGCTCAAGCTGCGCTAGCGTCTTCGGGCCAGGATGGGAGACTTTCATATCGGGCACTTTCATCACCTCTCCTCTTTTGCTCTGTGAAATGAAGATAGTTTTAAAGGCAAGGAGCATTGTAGCATTCTGGACGTGATAGAGCGCCTGCCCCGCCGCTTGGGCAAGCCGGGTGGGGGCCTCTAGCCTGAAGCACGGTGGGCATCTGCGATCTTGCCTTTGGCCTGACACTCCATTTCAGAGCCCAATTGCGGTATGCTCAAAGGCCGGCGAGGGGGCCGGGCCTTTCATGCCCAGAAAGAATCGTTGCGACATGGGCTGTGCTCTGACATAATCCCCTCGCTTTCAGGTAGTTACACTACTTTTTCTATTCACCGGAATGGTCATGGAAAACAACTGCTGGTTTCAGTGCATCAACGAGGACTGCGGGGCCACCTACTCGGTATTCGACTCCGTCTACCAGTGTCGCGACTGTGGCGAACTCCTTGAGGTCATCCACGACATCGACGCCCTCAGGGGACGGAGTGCCTCGGAGTGGCGCCATCTTTTCGATGACCGCTACAAGCGCAATGCCTGGCCCTATGGAAGTGGCGTCTGGGGCAAAAAAGAATGGGTCATGCCCCTCGTCGAGGATGACAACATCATCTCGTTCTACGAGGGAGGCACCAACCTGTTCTGGGCCAACCGCCTGAGCCGGGAGCTTGGCCTGAGTGAGTTGTGGATCAAACAATGCGGCAACTCCCACACCGGATCGTTCAAGGATCTTGGCATGACGGTTCTCGTATCCGTCGCCCGCCAGATGATAGCCGATGGCCGTAAGATCAGAGCCTTGGCTTGTGCATCAACCGGCGACACCTCGGCCGCCCTGGCTGCCTATTGTGCTGCCGCCGACATCCCCGCCATCGTCTTTTTGCCCCGCGACAAGGTGTCAACGGCTCAGCTCATCCAGCCGATTGCCAACGGTGCCACGGTCATGGCGCTGGACACCGATTTTGATGGGTGCATGAAAATCGTGCAGAAAGTCGCCGAGGAGCAGGGCCTCTACCTGGCCAACAGCATGAACTCGCTGCGCCTTGAGGGGCAGAAAACAATCAGTATCGAACTCGCCCAGCAGTTCGACTGGGAGCTGCCCGACGTCATCATCATACCCGGTGGCAACCTGGGCAACGTCAGCGCCCTCGGAAAGGGTTTTCTACTCATGCGCGATCTGGGGCTCATCGACCACCTGCCCCGCATCGTTTGCGCCCAGGCGGAAAATGCCAATCCCCTTTACCAGAGCTATCTCACGGGCTTTAAGGAGTTCGAGCCCGTTATAGCCAAAACAACGCTCGCCAGCGCAATACAGATTGGCAACCCGGTGAGCATTCATCGCGCCATCCGGACCTTGAAAACTTTCAACGGCATTGTCGAGCAGGCGTCCGAGGAAGAGCTTGCCAACGCCTCGGCTCACGCCGATCGGACCGGCATGTACAACTGCCCGCACACGGGCGTGGCCCTCGCGGTGCTCGAAAAATTAATTGCCCGAGGCGACATTCGCTCAAGCGACCGCGTGGCCGTGATATCAACAGCACACGGGCTAAAATTCACTGAATTTAAGATTAAATATCATGAACATAAAATCGAGGGCATCGATGCGCGCTATGCCAACACACCCATCGAACTTCCCAACGATGTCGGCGCAGTACAAGAAGCGGTAGAAGAGCAGCTCAGCGCCATTACCCAGGGCTGACTCACCCTGACAAATCTGGATTTAAAATAAAAAATGATCGACACCCCGAAAGATCAACAGAAGACAACATCGCCCGCCGCCAAGGGGGGGAGCATCAATCCACACGCGGAAAGCTCCCTTCCTCCGCCGATTTTTCAAACGGCAACCTTCACCTTCGGGAGCGCTGCTGAACTCGCCGCTTTCCATGGCGGCGAAAACGATGGTTATTTTTACTCGCGCTACGGAAATCCCACCGTGGCTGCTGCGGCCCGGCGTCTTTCGCGCCTTGAGGGGGCCGAGGCTTCAATCCTCTACGCCAGCGGAATGGCCGCCGTATCCTCGGCCTTTTTGGCGCTTTTAGGCAGCGGGGCGCGACTTGTGCTCCTTGGCGAGACCTATCGCCATACTAAAGATTTCGCTGAATCCGTCCTCGCCCGCTACGGGGTGATTGTTGAAATTCTCGAAGACAACTCACCCGAGGCCCTGGACTCCATTCCCGAAGGCCCCGTGCGCGTGCTGTTTTCGGAGGTTCCCTCGAATCCCACCATGCGCGTCCCCGACATAGTGCGCCTGGCAGAATGGTCGAAAAGCCGCGGCGCAAAATTAATTGTCGACGCAACAATTGCCTCGCCGGCGCTCCTTCGGCCCCTTGAGCATGGCGCCGATTTGGTCGTTCACAGCGCGACAAAATTTCTCGGCGGGCACAACGATCTTCTCGCGGGAGCAATTTCGGGCTCACAACCGTTTATAGATGCGCTCGCCGAGCAACAAGCGCTGCTGGGCGATGTGCTGAGCCCCCAAACAGCGTTTCTCCTTGATCGGGGCATGAAGACCTTGAACATTCGAGTCGAGCGGCAGTCGGAGACGGCGCTGCGCCTGGCCGAATTTCTTAGCGGCTTAAAACAGGTCAAAAAAGTCCATTACCCAGGGCTCGAATCCCATCCCGACCACGAAACGGCCAAAAAAATGATGACCGCGTTCGGCGGAATGTTGAGTTTCGAGCTAAATGGTGGACCAGAGGCGGCAGATCAACTCGTGGACGCTCTTAAGGTGCCAGTTTTGGCGGCGGGGTTTGGCGGGACAGAAAGCCAGGCCGAGCATCACGCCCGGATGGCATATGCAGACTTAGGGCTCATCGGCGCACAGGAAAGAGGGGTAACTCCAGGGCTTATCAGGTATTCAGTTGGTCTTGAAGATTTCGATGCGCTACGGGACGATCTGACGGACGGATTAAAGAAAATATAGAGGCCCTTATGGGGGGGCACCCTTACCCTATACTGGTGCCTAATGACGCCATTTTGGCGACCAGCCAGCGGGTTCTCACCCACATCTTACGACCTTTCCACCTACCAGATTTCACCCGAATTCGTGTGAATCTTCTTTTATCCTTGGAAATGACCTCGACCAGCGTGCCGGGCGGAAGTCTGTAAGGATATCTTTTCCCTCGGGGCGAGCGGTAGCCACCCGCGTAGTTAAGAGGCAATCCACGATAAGAGGACCGGACAAACAGAGATCTTCCTATTTTGTGGCCGCCCCTGAATTTAGCACTTGATTTTCTTTTAGAGGGCCGAGAACGCTTTCGGGCCGTTGGCACACTCATCTTTTTTCTGGGCTTGTCTAAGGACCGAATCGCATCATTCGACTTTCTAGCCAAAGAGGCAACATCTCGAAGCTGGAGTTGAACCTCGTTGATGGAGCGCCCGTGATTTTGAAGTATCTGAGTATGAGCGATTAATTGTTTGCGGAGAAAATCAACTTTGGACTGAGTCAATTTAGAATCTTTTACGTAATCATCTTTTTTGACGATATAGGCGCAACCCGACAACAACATCGGCACGACAATAAATCCTATTGCCCCCCGCAAAAAATATCTTTTCTGGTTTGATGTCCGAGACACGAATATTTCCATAAAACGCATCATACAGGATACCACCCTTCAATGGGCGGCATTACAACTAACTCACTGTCCAAGGATCCCACACCCTCGAATGAACTAGCAATACTCTCTGACAAATCTTTTTCATCCTCACTATTCACACGACCACGCAGAATGAGGTCGCCCTCATTGGGACATTCCACGGATATACCGCTTGCATCAACACGATCATCAGTCATCAACGCTGCCTTGACCTTTTGAGCAAAAGAAAGGTTCCGCAAAACTGTCGATGAGGAAGGCGAATACGTAGAAAATTTTTCACCTTTCAAGATTTTGACAATTATCCTAACGACGGCATCTTCATCATAAAAACCTGTATTCAGTACCAGATCAAAATTTCCGGGGTCGCCCCATTGAACATCGAAGAAATAGCGGGTATACGACTCTCGTTCCTGATCATTGTGCCGCAAGAACTCCTCGGCCATGGCCCCTGAGATTCCCTCGTTGGCCACAAGACGATGCTGCCTAATATTATCAGGAGCGACAACCCTAACCCGCATTACACCTGGGATGCTGGCAAGAAGCGAATTTCCCCCGCGCCCCAAAATAACATAATTGTCCTTGATGGCACATTCGTAAACGATTGCCCGCATGATATCGAGATAAACAAGTTGCCGATCTCGGAAAAAACGATCCACCAGACCGGGGCTACGCTCATCGACCCGCTCTAATTCATCGCGAACATAACCATAGGAGCGAGCCGCCTCGGCAAAACCATTGATATCGAGAAGCGTCCAATTGAGTTCACGAGCCACCTTTTTACCAATGGCATCTCCGCCGCTACCTAATTCCCGAGATAACGTTAAAACTCCCATCGGCAACCCCTTCCGGACGGTGTATACGAAGAAGAGATGTCTCTATCGCCGGAACCGGTTTCCGGCTTTCGATGACTGAATCCAAACTTTTCCGCATGGTCGTACAGCCTGCCAAAATCGTCAAGGCGACGGCTCCCAGTGCAATTATTGCCCGGCTCATCTAAATCTCCCTTTTATAAAAACGTCCTATCTGCTGGCTCTCTTGAATTTATCGAGTTGAACCCTGTAGTAGCGATTACTGGGTTCGAGTTCTATGGCTCTTTGTATTAACGGTATCGATTTAACGGGCTGTTTGTTTCGATAGTAAAGCTCCGCGAGTGTATCGAGATAGGCAGGCGTATCGGGACGAATCTCTAGCGAGCGCTTTGAGAGTTCGATCCCGCGATCAAGGCTCTCGTTGTCCACCACATGGAACCACGCCAGCCGGTTTAGGGCCGGGGCGGAATCGGACTCAATTTCCAAAACGCGCTTGAATTCTTTTTTGGATTCAGCGGTTTTCCCGCTTTCCCACAATAGCATTCCCAACTCAAGGAAAACTTCCGCCGAACGGGGATGCTCTTTCTTCAATTTGAGGAGCATTCGATAGGCTTGATCCTTTCGGCCCCTGTTTCTTTCTAGCCGGGCGATACGCACCAACATTTCAAGATTCGACGAATCGAGGCTTGCCGCACGCTTATAAAGGGCCACAGCCTCTTTGTCCCTACGGCTAGCCTCAAGGAGCGCACCAAGGCGCACATAAGCGTCCAGCCAGTCGGGCGCAAGCTCAATCACTTTTTTATAGGCCTTTATGGCGGCCTTCCTGTCAGCAATCTCAGTCTTAGCCGTGCCCAACTGAAAATAAAGGCGGGGTTCATCAGGCATGAAAGAAATGCTTTTTTCTAGAATTTTTGCCGCCAAAACCGGCTTGTTCTCTTTGAGTAGCCCTTCGGCCTTGGCAAGAGTTACCTCCGGTGATGGCGACTTTTTAGCCTGCTCCTTGGATGGCTTTCCAGCCCCCATTCGGACACGGACCTTCTCTAGACGGCGTCGAATAATCATGTCATCTGGGTCGTGCCGAAGCGCCTCGGCAAAGGCGAGGGCCGCCTTTTTCAAGCTACCCGAACTTGCGTGGAGATCTCCAAGCAAGATTCTCGCGTCGATATAATCAGGGGACTTTAAAAGGAGCTTATCAAGCTGGGCAATGGCATCCTTCGTGAGGGATTGTCTGGCAAAATTTTTGGCTAGACGAAAATTTGCGAGAACTGTCTTCTGGCCCTCCGCAATAGCCGCCTTCTTCAAGAGCGCCGTCGCTTCCTGGAATTTATCCTCTTTCTCAAAGAGTAAGGCTTTACTCAAAAGATTATTCTGCAACTCGCTATCGCCAGTGGTCTTTTTCTCGCTAACGGTTGTTTCTTTATTTGGCAGAAAACGGGAGAGACGATTTATCTGTCCTTTAAAATCCTTTAAGTAGGCAGGAATACGCTGGAGTGCGGAGAAAGCGAACAGGACAACCACGAAAAGACCCACCCCAACAGCGAGAGCCTTTTTTCGATCTTTGCCGAAAAGGGGGCGCGTGGGAATATCTGGGCTTGAGTCAGGCATTTTAAGAACGCCCTCAAGACAAGCCTGGTGGTTGATTTTGACCCTCGGCGACTGAATGTCTCCTCGGTGATGGCATCCTGCTCGTAGGTCAAGTTTGTCCAGGGCAAGTAATTCCCCCTCACTTTTACCGTGATGCACGAGTTCCTCGGCGACGATCTTCCCTTCCGTCTTGGCCGAAACACCTAGCTCAAGGCAACCGTCCCCCTCTATATCGCCAACAAAATCACCATTGAGCAAGAATTTTCCGGAAAAACGCAAAGAGCCTTCTAGACGAATAGTGTCGCCGGCGAAGGAGCATCCGGCCTCAGGCCTCAAAGGAAGGTTCGGTGGAGACATAGCGACTCTTCTCTCACAGGTGATGCGAAAAATACCGTGCAACCCGAAAAGCGGGGATGAGAACAAAACCTGTGTAGTTATACTAGCAGACTAGCGCATGAATCGAAAAATAATCAGACCTTAGTTATTTTCATTTTTCCGGTGGACCCAATATATGTATTGGTCCCAGTTTTCAACAAGAATCAGGCGCTCCTGGCCGGGGGGGACATACCACGAGCGCGAAGGGGCGCCACGTGCGGCGTCCTTATAATTTCGGGCAATAGTCGGCTTTGCCTTCGAGATGCCCAGCCGGGCCCCTGCCATGTCGACAATTTTTTTCGCGTCGAATTCCTTTTTTGAGGAAACAAAATATACGCGATAGGCACGCCCCGCAGGAAGAAGGCGTGCAGAGAAATGCACCACTTTACCGGGTACAACCAGGGCCGGTTTTTTCCTCGCCTCGATGGATGTGAGAATCTCCTCTGAGTGGCCATAACGATCGATGGCGAACCCGTAAATATAGCGAGGCTCACCAACACCCAGGCGGCCGACAACGAGGGACTCTGAATCAATCACATCACCCCCGATCAACGGCGAGCGGTTGCCAGCCAAATCAATCCGCTCCAACTTCACCTCAAAATCTGGTTCTCCCCACGATTTGGGATGACGGGGGAAAGCCCGGGGGCGCGGCGGCAGCCATTTCGACAACAAAGCATCGGGCACTGTCTTGCGGCTTAAATAGCCCCTCGCAAGGCCCGCGTATTGTCTCGATACCTCTAAGCGCTCGGGAAGAGCAAAAAGGTCCTTCACCTCTCTTTTATAATAAATCGTCTCTGCCGGGCGATTGATAACCACAGTGGCCCAGACCCGAACACGGTCGGGGCCCAGGGCATAGGCGCCAAAAACGGCTGCGTCGGCGCCTAGCATCGAGGCGGCATGAATAGCAGAGCCTTCCCCATAATTGGCCTCTCTGACCTTCGGCCACAGACCTCTGATAGGATGATCGTCGTCTAGTACGCGCTCGAATTCTCTTCGAATGGTCTCGGTTGAGCCTCCCTGCTCGGCACGAAGAGCGACCTCCTCGTCTAGGCGCCCTAATACGCCACGCCAGCCAACCGGCGGGACAAGTGCGAATCTTGATAGAGCCGCCTCCTGCCATGAAACGCCGTCTCCGCCATCGATGACAGCAAACAGCGCCGATTTTTCAAGGGCCTGCCGGACAGCCTGCTCAATTTTCCGACTAAAAGCCGTCCGCAGACCCGAGCGCGCCTCAGGAAATGCCGCGACGATGACTTTAAGAGAAGGTAGATTTTTGCGGCTCAACTCTTGTCTGCCAGACCGGGCCAGAAAAATTTTATTCCGGCCCTCGATGACATCTACCGCAAGCGAGGAGACCAGCCCCTCGCCCAGCACTGGAAGCGAATTCCCGCTCCCCCCCACATCTTTCCATGAGATGGCCTCATACGCACCACATCCGGCGAGGATGAAGACAAGTGCCAACAGAGCCGCCCGCAATCCATGGTTCTTCATTAGTAGTGCTCCCGGATTCAACCGCGACTAGCGGAATCGATGGCGGCCAGAGAGGCGAGTAGAGCAGAAAGCTCACTCAGCGGAATCATGTTTGGCCCATCCGAGAGTGCATCGTCCGGGCTCGGATGGCATTCGAGAAAAAAAGCATCGACACCGACACCCGCAGCCGCCCGTGCCAGGGGTCCGACCATCCGCCGATCCCCCCCGCTTTTATTTCCTAAGCCGCCGGGCGCCTGTACACTGTGGGTCGCATCGAAAACAACGGGACATCCCGTCTCACGCATCACAACCAGCGAGCGCATATCGCAGACAAGATTGTGGTACCCAAACGAGGTTCCCCGCTCGGTCAACAACACCTGCTCGCAACCCGCCTCGCGTAGTTTTTCAACGACATTGCCCATGTCCTGGGGCGCTAGAAACTGGCCTTTTTTCACGTTCACCACTTTTCCAGTCCGGGCAGCCGCCTGGAGTAAATCCGTCTGGCGACACAAAAAAGCGGGTATCTGGAGGACATCGAGCACCTCTCCGGCGGCCTCGACCTCCTCTATAGAATGCACGTCGGATAGAATAGGCAGACCAACCGCCTCGCGAATCGCGGCAAGTATTTCGAGACCCTTTTTAAGGCCAGGGCCCCTGGGCGAGGAAACCGAAGAGCGGTTTGCCTTGTCGTAGGAGGCCTTGAAGATCGCCTGAATCCCCGATGCCTCCGCCGCCTCTTTAACGGCACCCGCACATTCGAGCGCAATTGCCTCGCTTTCGAGGACACAGGGCCCAGCGATAACCGCCAGCGGCGAGCCGCCGCCAATCGACACATCGCCGATTTCGACCTTCATACTTTGAGATGACAATTTAGTTGTCTCCCGGAATTGAGAGAGGGCGCCATATCCAACCCCGGCGTCTTTCGCCGAGGGAGCGAGAAATTGAAAAAGACGTTAGTTGAAGAGTTCCCCGCGGGCCTTCTTCGCGGCGGCGATAAATTCGCTGAACAAAGGGTGTGGCTCGTACGGGGCGCTTTTGAATTCAGGATGAAACTGGCAACCGATAAAAAACGGATGCTCAGGTAACTCGATAATCTCTACCAACCGTTCATCCGGCGAGAGACCCGAGAATCTCAAGCCCCCCTCCTCAAGACTCTCCCGGTATTCATTATTGACTTCATATCGATGGCGATGGCGCTCCTCTATGCGGGAGGCCCCGCCGTAGACACTTGAGGCAAGCGACCCTGGCCGGAGGATACCGGGATAGGAGCCCAGACGCATCGTCCCGCCCATCGCCACATCTTCTTGCCCGGGCATGAAATCCACCACGGGATGAGGCGTATCCTCAGAGAACTCTGCGCTGTTGGCGTTTAGCAGGCCACAAATATTCCTAGCGTACTCCACG